>NZ_JYHN01000066.1:0-87701 GCF_000954015.1 Clostridium sp. FS41 | reverse complement strand
ACAACTTACATACCACATCACCCCCCCCCTACAAATTTCAAACAAAGTCAGGAGTTTTCTTGACATGGCTTCAAACGGCAATTATAGTATACAGATAGGGCGAAGGAGCAGTGAAGGGCCCGGTATCATCAGAAATTAAGAAATGGAGCAGACTAATTGCATTTATTATCCCAACAGACCTTGGAATACATTTTATCCGACATATTAGAAAAATCAAGATATCTTCCAATAGCGCTTATTGTGGGTATTTTGATAGGGTTTTGCAGCATGAAGTTTTTAGGCTGTAATAAAAGGTGCCTGAAATGTACCTTGCTTATTATTTATTTTATCATGCTGTCCATCCTCACTATATTTGAGCGGGAGCCTGGATCGCGCACTGAAATGTGCCTAACCTTATTTGGGACCATTGGAGGGCCCAGAGACAATTCTTATGTGATTGAAAATGTTCTGTTATTCATTCCCTTTGGGATTCTTGCTCCGTGGACATGGAGACTCATGAGGAACCCGGTTATCTGTACCTTGTTTGGATTTGCCTTGAGCTGTACGGTTGAAGTGATACAGCTGATCACGCAGCGGGGCTATTTTCAGGTGGATGATATTTTCACCAATACGATAGGAACATTGATCGGAGCCGTTGTGTTTTGGATTTTTACCCGTATGGCAGGATATGATTGACAACTGTTAAAATCTTGCTATAATTAAATACTTAGGAAGCGAACTAATTGCGTTCTATGTCAGCATTTCCAATGAAAATTTAATGGAAATCCAATGAAGGCCCAATGAAGATCCTGTCAACATCCGATCAGGACCCTATAATAATTCCATGTGGATTCACCTGGACCAGATAAGAGAGGACAGCTTATGCAGACCGGCAAATTGATTAATATGATATCCATACGCCTAAGGCGCCGTTCCGGGAAGACAGGAAGGCTTTTGGGCATCACTGAGGCTCAGGGGCGTATCCTTGAGTTTATTCTGGTTGAAAGTAAAGACAAGCCGTTGTTTCAAAAGGATATAGAAAAGGAGTTTGATCTGCGGCCATCCACGGCCACAGAACTATTGAAAACACTGGAAGAGCAGAAGATGATCCAGCGAGTCAGCAGCGAACATGACGCCAGATACAAGGAGATTTTGTTCACGGAAACAGCAGAACATATACGCCTGGCCCTTCAGCAGGAGATACAGAGGACGGAAGAGCAGCTTGTGAGGGGAATACCCAAGGAAGAATTGGATGTATTTATGAGGGTTGCCGGGAAAATGCTTCTGAATCTGGATGATTAGGAAGAGTGCTGAAGCCTTATATAAGTGAAGAAATACATCCAAACCATTTTACATATAAAAGGAGTCCAAAATGTCAACCCCAACCAATTTATCCGATGATTTCACTCAGGGAAACATAGTAACAAAACTGATCAGATTCATGGTCCCCATCCTGGGCGCTTTGATCCTCCAGGCCATGTACGGGGCAGTAGACCTTCTGGTGGTAGGCCAGTTCGGCACGGATGCAGGCATATCGGCCGTGGCAACGGGCAGCAATATCATTAACCTGGTGACCTTTGTCATAACCTCCCTGACCATGGGGGTAACGGTCCTGATCAGCCGGTATATGGGCGAAAAGAGGGCAAGCCGTATTGGCGGTGTGATCGGAGGATGCATCTGCTTTTTTGCCATTTTTACCGCAGTCATTATGGTCCTGCTGCTGGCAGGCGCCCCGGTATTTGCATCCTGGCTCAACGCGCCTGCCCCAGCCTATGAAATGACCATTGAGTATGTAAGAATCTGCGGCGCGGGAATTATTTTTGTGGTCGCATATAATGTGATCAGCGGCATATTCAGAGGGCTGGGGAACTCAAAGCTGCCTTTGGTCTTTGTGTCCATTGCCTGTCTGGTGAATATTGTGGGGGATCTGTTTTTTGTGGCGGTTCTTCACATGAATGTGGCAGGCGCCGCGCTCGCTACCATTTTAGCCCAGGCGGTCAGCGTGATCCTGTCCCTGTTTATTATCAGGAGGCAGAACCTTCCTTTTACCGTCACACGGCAGGACCTGCATTTTAACAGTGAGATCCCGGTTTTCCTCAAGCTGGGCATCCCCCTGGCATTGCAGGAGCTGCTTACCAGCATTTCCTTCCTGATCCTGTGCGCCATTGTCAACGGCATTGGGCTGGAGGCGTCCTCCGGTTATGGGATCGCGCAAAAGGTGATCTCCTTTATCATGCTGATCCCGTCAGCCCTTATGCAGTCCATGTCCGCGTTCGTGGCCCAGAATGTGGGCGCAGGAAAGGAGGAGAGGGCCAGGAAGGCAATGCTTACCGGCATGGGATTAGGAGCGTCTGTGGGGGTGATCATATTCCTGATCTCATTTTTCCGCGGTGATATCCCCGCCTCGGTCTTCACCACGAATGAAGCTTATATCATAAGGGCCGCGGAATATTTGAAAGGATTCAGCTTTGAGGCCATCCTCACATGCCTGGTTTTCAGTTATATTGGTTATTTTAACGGACACGGCATGTCGCTTCCGGTTATGGTTCAGGGGATCACGGCGTCCTTCCTGGTACGTGTGCCTCTTTCCTATTTGTTCAGCTTAAAGGAAGGCGCCAGCCTGTTTGATATTGGATTGGCAGTTCCCGCCGCCTCCCTGTACGGCATCCTTTTTTTCACCATATGCTACATATGGTACGTGCGGAAAAAAGGGTAGTCTTTTTCTATTTGTCTTTATGATGTTCCTTACACTGTTCTTTATACTGGCGCAGGTATTCCATCTGCTGTTCATCATCCACTTCACGGTCATAGGGCGTGGTGTTGCACACACAGCAGTATAATATAAACGCGATCAGTATAAGAAGCAGGATAACCAGAATGATCCAGAGCATAGTTCCTCCAATCACGGAAATAATAACAACTTACATCTAACCGATCAAAAAGGGTACCAGGCCGTCAAATATCCACTGACCTGATACCCTTACTATCAATCTATCCACATTTATCCGGCCTATGCACATGGGCGCGGCATTTCTTACTTCTCATCGCAGACCTGAAAAATATAGAACTTCAGATAGTAGCTTTCATCCGCAGCCCACAGGATGGGATGGTCACTGGCCTGGGTACGGTACTCTACCTGGCGCAGCCGCTTGTGCACATTCCCGGCCGCTTCCCGGATCGTCTTTGTGAAAAGTTCCGGGTCCATAAAGTGGGAACAGGAGCAGGTGGCCAGATACCCCCCGTCCTTTACCAGCTTCATGCCTCTCAGATTGATTTCCCTGTACCCCTTAACTGCATTTTTTATGGAATTTCTGGATTTGGTAAATGCCGGCGGATCCAGAATGACCACATCAAATTTCTGCCCATCCTGTTCCAGCTTGGGAAGCAGGTCAAATACATCTGCACATTCAAAATGCACCCTGTCCTGGATTCCGTTGAGCGCTGCATTTTCACTGGCCTGATCCACCGCCAGACGGGATGCGTCCACGCCCAGCACGTCCTTGGAGCCGGCCAGCCCGGCATTCAGGGCAAATGAACCGGTGTGCGTAAAGCAGTCCAGCACCTTGTCCGGCTGGGTCCTCCTGCACAGGTTCTGCACAGCCAGGCGGTTATATTTCTGGTCAAGGAAAAATCCGGTCTTTTGGCCGTCCTCCACATCCACCAGGTAGCGGACCCCATTTTCCAGAATCTCCACCTTGGTATCAAACGGCTCTCCTATAAACCCTTTATACCGCTCCATGCCTTCCTGGAGGCGGACCTTTGCATCGCTGCGCTCGTAAACGCCCCGGATGGTGATCCCGTCCTCTGCCAGAACCTTTTTAAGCATTTCCACGATCACAGGTTTCAGCCGGTCGATCCCCAGTGCCAGAGATTCCACCACCAGCACATCGGAAAATTTGTCGATCACAATACCCGGAAGAAAGTCGGCCTCTCCGAACAGGATCCTGCAGCTGGAAGTGTCCACGGTTGCTTTTCTGTACTCCCACGCATTCCTGACCCGCATCTCAATAAAGTTCTGGTCAATAACGGTATCCTTTTTGCGGGATAACATGCGCACGGTCAGCTTGGAGTTGGTATTGATAAATCCATGCCCCAGCCCATAACCGTCAAAATCCTCCACGGCGGCCAGGTCCCCGTTCTCATATTCCCCGGTGACGGTGTCGATCTCATTGTCGTAAATCCAGGCTCCGCCGGCTTTCAGGGTGCGTCCCTGGCCTTTTTTTAGGCGGACAGTGGCTGTAACTGTGTATAAGTTCTTAGATTCCATGAAGTGCTCCTGTCTTTGGTTGTTTTATCTGATACCATGAATTTTGCATGTCTACCATCATATCATAATATAAATGAAAATTCAAACCCCGGCCTCCCCTACGCGTAAGGATCCATCTCCAGCACCTCGATCCCCTGGGTGATGATCTGCTCGGTCAGCTTTGCCATCTGCTGTGGCGTTTCCTTCAGTCCGGTCTGGAGCCAGTACTGTACCAGCCCCACGCAGCCCGATGCAATATAGGAAAAGAAAGCGTCAAAGACAGCCGGATTGCCGGTGCGGAATACCTCCATCCAGTCCTTGAGACATTTTTCGCGTATAAGCTTTTTCAGGCGGTTGACAAAATTCAGATCCCCGTTTTCACCCAGCAGGATTTCAATGAGATCTGCATTTTCATAAACCAGGGAATAGATCTCATTAAAGATCACAGCCGGTCTTTGCTTTAGGTCCACGGCGTCATGCTTGAGCACCAGCTGGTTAAACTCGTCCTGCAGCTCAGCCTCAGTCTTTTCCAGCAGGTCGAACACGTCCTTATAATGAAGGTAAAAGGTTCCCCTGTTCAGATCGGCCATGTCTGTCAGCTCGCGGACCGTGATGTCCTGGACTTTTTTCTCCTTTAATAAGGAAATAAGACATTCCCGAAGCTGCCTCCGTGTTTTTCTAACCCTGCGGTCTATGGAATCAGTACTCATGATTCAATCCTCCTTTGATGTATAATGTACCTTCGGAGCCTTCCAGGCACCCATTCTTGCGGCTGATCCTTCCGCCGGCCCCACGCAAACTGATCAACGTACACACCATGTACGCCTCATACATTTGTGGCTAACTGACAAAAACCATCCCGCAAATCTGAGTACCAGGAGATTCGGAGAGTGCACTACAGATATGGGGAACGCAGCCCCATTAGACTTTACAAATATTTAACATATTTTTCCTGGACAAATGATGCAATAGTGTTGATTATTAGGCGAATCCATCAAAATTAATCATTGTATTTTTGCCATTTCTTAGTATAATCCATTATAGTCAATAAATAAACAAATGTCAATTAATAAAATAGAAGTTGCTTAACAGAATAAAAGACGTATAATAGATATATAGGCATAACTAGACAGCTGTATGAAGGGGATGATCAGGTGAAACACAGAAAATATAGACTTTTTTTAATGGCAGTCTTGGTTGTGGGAGCATTTCCGGGAACCGGCCTGGGAACGGCAGCGGCCCAGGAGACACAGCAAACCCAGGAGACACAGCAAACCCAGGAGACACAGCAAACCCAGGAGACACAGCCGGCACAGCAAACCGAAAGCAACACCACGGCACACCCGGGCTGGAACCGGTCAGGGGAGAACTGGTACTGGATGGATGAGAACAACAGTTTACATAAGGGATGGATTCAGACAGATGGCCGAACCTATTATCTGGATAAAGATGGGATCATGGCCAGGGGATGGAAGGAAGTGGACGGAGAGTGGTACTATTTCCACGAAGACGGCGGCATGAACCTGGGGGAGCTGATCCTTGACAATGGAATGTATGAGTTTTCAAGGAACGGCGCCCTTGTTTCGGCCCAGTGGGTGGAGAATACCGGGGGCGGGGCGTACAGCGCTGGCTGTTATGATGAGGAGACTCAAGCGCTGTTTGATGAACTGAATGAGGAAAAGAAGCAGAGATATTTTGACCAGCATCCTGACCGGGAAGATGATTATGATGGGGATATGCACAGGGTGTATGACCGGAACGCTGGATTTAAAATGGATATGGCCCTGAATAAGGCCGCGGCCCACCGGCTGGAGGCAGCCATGGCAGGCGGATACATGGATGAGCGGATTCCCGGCGAGGGAACGGTGAATGACTACCTGGCTTCCATTCCTTACCGGAAAAATGCCACCTGCCTGGAACTGTACATCCGCAGCTGTGAGGATGAATCCGAGGCATTTTCCAAAGTCATGGAGCGGACCGGGGACAGGTATGATTCCAAGGGGGACAGAACCTATTCCCTGGAATATTACCGCAGCCTGGGTATGGCCCGCGGTGAAAAGGATGGGAAACAATATTTCTTGATAATTATGATGCGGTAGTGTAAGGGAGTATGGAACATGGGACAGAGACTGCTTGACAGATTGAAGAGAAAGACACACAGGGTAAAAGGGCAGGAGCAGGCAGATGGATTGTCGGTTTCCGCCCGTCTGGCCGGTTTTATCATACATAAGAAGGGCTGGATCGAGAGCGTATTTGTGGCAGGGTGTATCTTTTCCCTGATTGCAATGCTTTTTGTGAATGTGAATTACGACCTGACCGAATATCTGCCGGACACGGCCCAGTCCTGTATCGGACTGGATCTGATGGAAAATGAATTCGGATACCCGGGTACAGCCAGGCTGATGATCAAGGACGTTAGCCTGTATGAGGCAAAGCAGTACAAGGATAAGCTGGAGGCAGTGGATGGCGTGGACCAGATCCTGTGGTGCGACAGTACGGTGAATATTTATTCCGGAGAGGATTTTATTAACCAGAAGGATATTGAGGATTATTATAAGGATGGCTGCGCCGTGATGGATATCACCTTTGACGAGGGGGACACCACTAAGAAGACCTCCCAGGCCATTGATGAGATGAAGGCCATCACCGGGGATAAGGGGTATTATGTGGGCATGGCTGTCCAGAACAAGTCCCTGACGGAAAATGTGGAAAGTGAGATGAACCTTATCCTCACCGTGGCGGTGATCATGATCTTTGCGGTACTGTGCATCACCACCACGGCGTGGTCCGAGCCCTTTTTGTTTTTGCTGGTCATGGGCGTGGCCATTCTGCTGAACCGGGGAACCAATATATTTATCGGGACCGTGTCCTTTCTGACCAACAATGTGGCCATGGTGCTGCAGCTGGCCACCTCCATGGACTATTCTATTTTCCTGCTGGATGCGTTTTCCAGGGAGCGGCAGAAGGGAAAGACGGAAGAGGAGGCCATGGTGGGAGCCATTGAGGAGGCCATTAACTCTATTTTCGCCAGCAGCCTGACCACCGTGGTGGGCTTCCTGGCCCTGGTGTCCATGAATTTTACCATTGGTTTTGATATGGGCCTGGTTCTGGCAAAGGGAATTGTGTTCAGCCTGATCACCGTGGTATTCTTTATGCCCGCCATGATCCTGAAGTTTACAAAGTGGAATGACAAGACCAGGCACCGTCCCTTCCTGCCCAGCTTCCGCAAATTCAGCGAATGGGTATACAAGGTGCGTTATGCTTCCCTGATCATTATGGTCCTACTCACCCCGCCCGCCTATGTGGCCCAGGGGATGAATGATTTCCTTTACGGCAACAGTGCGGTGGGAGCCAGCGAGGGGACCCAGGTCTATGCGGACGACCAGGAGATATCCCAGAAGTTCGGGCGCAGCAACATGCTGTTGGCCCTGTATCCAAATACTTCGCCGGTGCTGGAAAAGGAAATGTCCGATGAGATCGAGGACCTGCCCTATGCTAAAAGCGTAATGTCCCTGGCCAACACCCTGCCTGTGGGGATTCCGGAGGATTTCCTTCCCTATTCCCTTACCAGCGAGCTTCATACCAAGGATTCCTGCAGAATGCTGATATACATAAGGACTAAGACGGAAAGCGACCAGGCATTTAAGTGCACGGATGAAATACAAAGCATTGTGGACCGGTATTATCCGGACGGGGCATATCTGGTGGGGGAGACCCCATCCACCCAGGACATTAAGACCACGATTACCTCGGATAACGCACGGGTAAACACCCTGTCCCTGTTGGGGGTATTCCTGGTCGTCATGTTCAGCTTCCGGTCGTTTATCATACCGGTTGTGGTAATGATCCCTATCCAGGTGGCTATTTTCCTCAACATGGCAATGCCCTATCTCCAGGGCGACACCATGGTGTTTATGGGTTACATTATTGTCAGCAGTATCCAGCTGGGAGCAACCGTGGATTATTCCATACTTATGACCAATAACTACGTATCCTGTAGGAAGACGCTGCCTAAGAAGGAAGCCTGTATACAGGCGCTGATGCTGTCCTGCCCGTCCATCTTCACATCGGGGACCATCATTATACTGGCAGGATATATCATACACTTTATATCCACTACAGCGGCCATTGGGGATTTGGGCCATCTGATCGGAAGAGGCGGATTGTTCAGCGTAATCCTGGTGCTGACCGTACTGCCCGCCCTGCTGGCCCTGTTTGACCGGATCATAACAAGCAATGAATGGGACCGCTTGCAAAAGCACCTGAGAAAACGCCATGAAAAGCGCAAGGCGATTATCAAAGCTGGGCTTGGGACCATTGTAAATAAAATAACCATCGGAAATAAAAGAAACAATGAACCATCGGAGGTGGAAAGCAATGAAGTATAAGTATAAAAGAGTCATGACAGCCGGCCTGGCCGCGGCTATGCTTTGCACCAATGCTGGCGGGGGCCTGCCGGTATATGGGGCGGAAGCGGCCGTGGATGTGGATGAGACCATGTACGTAAACCTGGATTATTACGGCAGGCTTGATAAGATCAACGTGGTTAAGGGATGCAGCCTTAACGGCCTTACGGATTTTACGGATTACGGCACGTATCTGGATGTGACCAATATGTCCAATCAGGCGGTGCCGGTGCTGGGAGACGGTTCGGTCACCTGGAATTTTCCCCAGGCCCAGAAGGAGCGGTTCTATTACAAATGCGCCCTGGATAAAGACCAGATTACACTGCCCTGGGAATTTGACGTTTCCTACAAACTGAACGGCGTGCCATCCAACGGCGATCAGCTGGCCGGCGCGTCCGGGCTGGTGGAGATCCATATAAAGGCGGACCCCAATGACCATGCCCGGGAATATTACCGCAATAACATGATGCTCATGGTGGCGGTTCCTGTTGACATGGGGAAATGCTACAGCGTGGAGGCGGAAGGCTCCCAAACCCAGAATCTGGGAGAAACAACAGCGGTAGTGTTCACAGCCCTGCCCGGGGAGGAGGGGGATTACACTGTGCGCATCGGCACGGACAGCTTTGAGACCACCGGAGTCATCATGGCCATGATGCCGGGAACCGTGGAGGATCTGGAGCACATCAAGGATCTGAAGGAAGCCAAGGATACATGGCAGGATGCAGGGGATGAGCTGTATGACAGCCTGGAACAGATGGCAAAATCCGTGGAAGATATGCGTGAGGGTGTGAACCAGGTGCGTGGAGGACTGGATTCAGCGGAGAGTGCAAGGCAGAAGTGGAGCAATTCCAAGGACAGCATCCTGGCCGGAAACGACCAGACCCTGGCGTCCCTGACCTCTGTTTCACAGCAGCTGGAAACCATGATACCCCATCTCCAGACCGCCAAGGATTCAGCGGAAGTGGTCCACAAGAGTATGGGAGATATTGTAAATACACTTGGGGATATGCAGGATCCCTTAAGAAAGCTGCACACCAGGCTGAATAACATCAAGAGCAGTTCAGCGGGAATCTCCGAGAATATCCCTGAGCTGATGGAGATCATGCAGCAGCTGATTGCCCTGGATGCTCAGCTTCAGGCCAGCGAACAGGTATATGTGACCGGTCTGGCCAGTGCCGGCGCAGGGATCGGTTTCCTGGATGAAGATTATTACATGGATGAAGAGGATTTTGGCCACTCACGTGGAAATGGCGGCGGCGGGAGTGGAAGCAGCTCCGGCCACACCGATTCCCAGGGAAAGGATACGGACAACACAGGAAATACAACGGACACTGACAAGAAAAACGACCAGAGTGCAGATGGTTCAACAAGTACGGACGGTTCTGCCGGTACAGGCGGCTCCGCCGGCACGGATAACACCCCGGGAACGGATGACAAGAACAGCCAGGGTACGGGCGGTTCCACCGGCGCGGACGGATCCGCAAGTACGGACGGTTCTGCCGGTACGGACGGCTCCGCCGGCGCGGACAATGCCTCAGGAACAGATGACAAGAACAGCCAGGGTACGGGCGGTTCCACCGGCACGGACGGTTCTGCCGGTACGGGCGGATCCACCGGTACGGACGGTTCCACGAACGCAGGTTCCGCCTCCGGCACTCCCGACCAGAATGATCAGGGCAGCGGCTCCGCCGGTTCCCAGGATAATGCCGCCAATGGTTCCGGGGGAGCAGGTACGGGAACGGACGCATCAGCAGGAGGGACCGGATCGGGCACTGCAGCCGGAACAGGCGCCGCATCAGGATCGGGCGCCGCATCCGGGGCAGGCTCCACATCAGGATCGGGCGCTGCATCGGGCGCAGACTCCACATCAGGAACCGGCGCCGCTTCAGACACAGACGCCGCATCCGGCGCAGGAGAAACACTCTCCCTTGCGCCGGGTTCAACAATAATGGCGGTCATTGAAAAGCACAATGTACCGCTGGTGGGTACTCCCGAGGTTCCGGTGGACATGGGGACCCTGATGGAGCTTTTGTCCGGCAGACAGTCCATGCTGACGGATATATCCAAAAAGAGCAGCGAGCTTTCCCTTCTGATGTCCAACCTGATGGATGACACTTCGGACTCGGCAAAATACAGTGCGGAGATCGTGGATAACCTGGACTATCTCATTGAGGACCTGACCGCACTCCACGATTCACTGGACACCTATTATCCGGATCTCCAGGCTGCCCTGGATGATTCCCAGGAGCTTGTCCGCCGCACCACAGATGCCCTGAATAACGGCGTCAGCACCATGACCATTGTACAGAATACCTTAAAGGACAGCAGTGATGATTTTGACGCTGCTGCACGGGACAGCTTAAGAGGCAGCATGGAACTTCTGGACAGAAGCCTGAGCATACTGGACAGCACCACGGCCATGCGCCGGGCGGGCCGCACCATGAAGGACACCATTGACAATGAGCTGGATAAGTTTGACACAGACAACCGTTTCCTGTTCATGGACCCGTCCTCTGAAAAGGTTTCATTTACCTCTGATAAGAACAGGGCTCCAAAGACATTGCAGATCGTGCTCCGCACCGATGAGATCAGCGTGGATGAGGATGATGCCAAGACAGCGGATGCAGAGGTGGCAAAGATTAAGGAAAGCCCGCTTCGCAGGATGTGGAATGTGCTGGTCCAGATGTGGAAGGCTATGGTCAGCATTTTCAAAAACAGGTAGCAGGCCGGGGGAATTTTTAGTATAATGGTATCTGACACAGGAGTTTGAGGTATATTGCCGTGGACGGCTGTACTGGGGAGGGATGGATACCGTGGCTGAGATAAGCAGGCAGGAGAAAACCAAATACAAGCTGGCGGCTTCCGTGAAGGAATGCATGAAGACCCAGCCTGTGGATAAGATTACGGTGAAGAATATCGTGGAGGGATGCGGCGTTACCCGCCAGACCTTTTACCGCAGTTTCCTGGATAAATATGACCTGATCAACTGGTATTTTGACAAGCTGGTGCTCCAGTCCTTTGAGCAGATCGGCATGGGGCATACGGTGGGGGAAAGCCTGACCCGTAAATTTGAATTTATCCTCAATGAAAAGGTGTTTTTTACAGAAGCCTTCCGCTCAGATGACAAAAATTCCCTGAAGGAGCATGATTTTGAGCTGATCCTCAAGTTTTACACAGACCTGCTTGCCAGAAAGGACAGCAAGGCCCTGAATCAGGAACTGCAGTTCCTTTTGGAGATGTACTGCCAGGGCTCCGTGTATATGACAGTCAAGTGGGTTCTGGGAGGCATGAAGGATTCGCCCCGGGACATGTCCGGCAAGCTGGTGGAAGCCATGCCGCCAAAGCTGGCCGAGGTATTTGAACGCCTGAAGCTGCTATAGGTAATAGTAGACAATGAGAATAGTTAACTTGCACAAAGATTGAGAAAAAGTGACAGACAGAGATGTTTGTCACTTTTATTTTTAACATCCCGTTGTTATAATATTAACAAATAGAACAAGCCAAAGCGCCGGAATTTTCCGGACGCATGTGATAAAAGAAAAGGAGAGGTAAATCATGGCAAACAGAATCGTATTAAACGAAACATCCTATCATGGCGCAGGGGCGATCCGGGAGATTGCAAATGAGGCAAAGGCAAGGGGATTTAAGAAGGCATTTGTCTGCTCAGACCCTGATCTGATCAAGTTCAATGTGACTACCAAGGTGACCAAGGTACTGGAGGATGCCGGACTTGCATACGAGATCTACTCCAACATCAAGCCGAATCCCACCATTGAGAATGTCCAGACCGGCGTTGCCGCATTCAGGGCATCCGGCGCTGATTATATCATTGCCATTGGCGGCGGTTCCTCCATGGACACTTCCAAGGCCATTGGCATCATCATCACCAACCCTGAGTTTGAGGATGTGAGAAGCCTGGAAGGTGTTGCCCCCACCAAGAATCCCTGCGTTCCGATCATTGCGGTTCCCACAACAGCAGGCACGGCGGCAGAGGTTACCATCAACTATGTGATCACGGATGTTGAGAAAAAGCGCAAATTCGTATGTGTGGATACCCATGATATTCCCGTAGTGGCAGTGGTTGACCCGGAAATGATGGCCTCCATGCCGAAGGGACTGACAGCGGCAACCGGCATGGATGCCCTGACCCACGCAATTGAGGGATATACCACAAAGGGCGCATGGGAGATGACCGATATGTTTAACTTAAAAGCCATCGAAGTTATTGCCCGCAGCCTGAGGGACGCGGTGGAGAATAAGCCGGAGGGCAGGGAAGGCATGGCCCTGGGACAGTATCTCACAGGGATGGGCTTTTCCAACTGCGGACTGGGGATCGTCCACTCCATGGCCCATGGCCTGGGTGCCCTGTATGATACCCCCCACGGTGTTGCAAATGCCATCATTCTTCCAACGGTTATGGAGTACAATGCTCCCTGCACAGGAACCAAGTTTAAGGACATTGCCGTTGCCATGGGCGTGGAAGGTGTGGAGGACATGAGCCAGGAGGAATACCGCAAGGCTGCTGTGGACGCTGTGAAGAAGCTGTCCCAGGATGTGGGGATCCCTGCTGACCTAAAGGAGATCGTAAAACCTGAGGATGTGGATTTCCTATCCCAGTCCGCCATGGATGACGCCTGCCGTCCGGGAAATCCAAAGGATCCATCTTTAGAGGATATCAAGAACCTGTACCTGTCACTGATGTGACCATGATCATGCGGACGTATTGCCAAAGCGGCATACGTCCGCATCGCCGTTTTAGGGGTCTGGAACCATAAAACGGCCAATATGATAGTTTCTCATGAAAAATGTACATGGTAACTTCCTATGCCCTGTGGTACAATTTTATCAAACAATTCAAATATCTGGAGGCATATATGGAATTTAAGATAACGGTTTTAAACAGGGATAACGAGATAAAAGCATCCATGGAAGGTCCCTCACAGGCAGTTCTGGCCTGGAAGGGGGAGTACCGGGAAGGGGACCGGATCGTGTTTGGTCTGCCGGAGAAGAACCGCTTCTATGTGGTCCGCGTGGATGACACCATGGACGAGTCTTACATTTTTGCGGTTCAGACGGAACTTGCATATATCGTTCCTTTTGAGGAAAAGAAGACATCCTATAACCCCAAAGCTTTTACAGGGGAGCGCCATTACCTGACCGTACGGTATGCCATGGAGCATGAGATTAAGGTCTATAAGAATCTGGCTGAGAATGTGATGGACCAGCATGTATTCCGCGGATATTACCCTCATGCCAGCGCCAATGTGGAGACAAGAGGGGAAGCCGTGTTTGCGGCGCGCAATGCCATAGATGGGGTCACAGCCAACCGTTCCCATGGAAAATGGCCCTATGAATCATGGGGGATCAATCAGCAGGACGATGCGCAGATGACCCTGGAATTTGGCCGCGCAGTGGATTTTGACAAGATCGTACTCTATACCAGGGCGGACTTCCCTCATGACAACTGGTGGGAACAGGTCACCTTTACCTTTTCTGACGGCTCCGCGGAGACGGTGCGGCTGGCAAAGAGCGCGGAACCCCATGTGATCCCCATCAAAAAGAGTGGAATTACATGGCTTACCTTTGGTCAGCTGATCAAAGCGGATGACCCGTCCCCGTTCCCTGCGCTGACGCAGATTGAAGTGTATGGCTATGAACATAGATAAGTACTTCCTATGACATGAATCTTATTGCCACAAGAGTTTTCCTGTGGAGCCGGACATTAAAATGGGCGGCAGCGGTTTTGTTTCAGCCGCTGCCGCCCTGTTTTGGCTTTCTTATCCTGCCGGTTCCTCCAGCCAGGCCTGCCCCGGGGTCATCTCCCCTGTGAAGATCCTGCCGTAATCTTTTGCATACTTGGCCTGATGGTATTTAAACAGCATTTCATTTTGGGACACAGGTCCCAGTATCTCAATCTTACCGGTAACATGGGACATGGCATAGCGGATGCATTTCCCCTGTCCGTTCTGCATATTCTTTGCGCCCTCCACAATCTCGTAACCCTGCATCAGGGGGACCTGGAACTGGCTCTTTACCCCTGATACGGGGCGGCACTGGAAAATGTAATAGGGAACCGCACCGCATTTGGTCAGATCCTTTAACAGTGCGCCCAGTACATGGCTGCTGTCATTGATCCCCTTTAACAGCACGGTCTGGTTTTTGACAATGACGCCTGCATCCAGCAGGGTTTTCACAGCCTTCCTGGCATGATCGGTCAATTCCTTTGGATGGTTAAACTGGGTAACCACATAGATTTGTTTTTTCTGCGTGTATGTCTTGAGAATATCCAGAAGTTCGTGGTCGTCATAGATTCTTTCCGGAAGAACAACAGGGGTGCGGGTGCCAAAGCGTATCAGGTCCAGATGGGGGATCGGGGTGAAATGCTCCAGATACTGCGCTATGACCTGATTGCTGTTTACAAATGCATCTCCGCCGGATATGAGTATATTGCTGATCTCACTGTGGGCATTTACATAGGCAGCCATCTCAGCCACATTGTCGGCCGTCTCATCATCAGAGATACCCACCAGGCGTTTGCGGAAGCAGTGCCTGCAGTACATGGCACAGCGGTGGGTGGACAGGATCAGGGCTGTCTGCGGGTATTTATGCTGTAAACCCGATATTACTGTGTTGTCCGCTTCTCCGCTGGTATCAAAATCCCCGGACAAGTCAGTTTCACTGATGGATGGGATACACATCCTAAACACCGGATCACGGGCCGGATCATTCCAGTCGATCAGTGACAGGTAATAACGAGTGACGGTCATGGGGAACTGATGGAGGATCCTGTTAAGATGCTCGATCTGGGAATCTGTCAGATCCATGTATTCCCTCAGCTCGCCCGCTTTTGTGACATTGGTTCTCAGTGCTTCTTTCCAATTCATAGTATCATCCCCTTCATTATGTAGTTCACATAAAATTATAACAGGTGAAAGAAAGGTGTCCTATGAATAAATTGTAAATAAATTATAAACTTTAGAAAAAAAGTATAAACCGGGAAAGGATGACAGCCTTTAGAAAATGTAAAGGGACAAAAAGAAAAACACGGTATACAGAGCCATAACGGCCCGGCATATCGTGTTTAAATGGATGGATCTTACGGTTACAGAAGGACAATCCCGTTGCCGGCTCCGATGCGGTCAGCTCCGGCCTCTACTAGCTCACGGGCAAACTCAGGGGTGCGGATACCGCCGCTGGCCTTTACCTGAAGCCTGTCCCCTACTGTTTTACGCATAAGCCTGATGTCTTCAACCGTGGCTCCTCCGGTGGAAAAACCGGTGGAGGTCTTCACAAAAGCAGCGCCGGCTTCCTCAGACAGTTCACAAGCCTTTACTTTCTCTTCATCGGTCAAAAGACATGTCTCAATGATCACCTTTACAATGGCCGGTTTGGAAGCTTCAACCACTGCCTTGATATCATCTCTTACAAAATCCCAGTTCCTGTCCTTGACAGCGCCGATATTAATGACCATATCCACTTCCTCAGCGCCGGCTTTCACTGATTCGGAAGCCTCGAACGCCTTGGCGGAGGTGAGCATGGCTCCCAGGGGGAATCCCACCACACAGCAGGTCATGACACCGGAGCCTTTTAGCTGGGATGAAACCAGCGGAACATGGCAGCTGTTTACGCATACGGAAGCAAACTTATGCTCAACGGCTTCCTTGCAGTAGCGCTTGATGGTGTCGGCGGAGGCGTCAGCCTTCAACATGGTGTGGTCGATTTTCTTTGCAATATCCATTGTTTTCTCTCCTTTATTTTTACAGCAGAGCCGAATTATGATAATAAAATAATAGCATAAATGCCTGTATTTATCAAGTGAAATCGGTTACAGGATTTGTGAAATAAAAAATAGACATTTGCATGTGATAAATGTGTAATAAAGTTCAAATAATTTAAAATAATAGTACAATTTGCACAATAAAATTGTAAAAAAATATTGACAAGGGGGAGGGAATGTGATATTTTTAAAATGTAATTATGAAAGCGGTTTCAAGAATTATATCACGAGGTATAGTGGGAGCCGGCACCAATCCTCCAAGGCGGATTGAAAAAGATGAAACGGGAAAACGAATATGAATATATATGATATAGCCAAAGAGGCGGGCGTGTCTCCCGCCACGGTCTCCAGGGTTTTAAACAATCACAAGAATGTAAAAGAGGAGACAAGGAATAAGATCCAGGAAGTAATCAAGGGCAAAAATTATTCGCCTAACACCATAGCGCGCAATCTCAGCGTGGGCACTTCCAGGAACATTGCATTTATGGTACCTGACATTGAGAATCCTTTTTTCAGCAAGATCCTTCACGGGATTTCGGACCGGGCCATGGATAATGACTACAATGTCTTCATGTTTGGCACAGCTGAGAACACGGCCAGAGAGCACAAGATCCTGGACTCGCTTAAGATCGAGATGATGAAGGGACTGATCATCATTCCTGTGTCGGAAGCGGACAGGGAGACGGCTGAGCGGCTTAAGGAATTTGAGGAACAGGGAGTGCCTGTGGTGCTCATTGACCGTGATGTAAGGAACGCCAGGTTTGACGCGGTATTTTCCGAGGACATGGAGGGAGCCTGTGAAGCGGTGGAGTGCCTGATTGAAGAGGGGCATAAGAAGATAGGGATCATAACAGGACCCGATACGTCAAGACCGGGCCATGAGCGTTTGAAAGGATATAAAAGGGCCTTGGCCAATAATGGCATTTCCCTGAACAAGGATTACATCATATGCGGCAATTTTATGGAAGATGAATCATATGAGGCCATGAAACAGCTGCTGGATCTGGAGGATCCTCCCACGGCTGTGTTTACATCCAACAACATGACCACCTTGGGAGCGCTGCGGTGCCTGAAGGAACGCCAGATGAAATTGGGAGCGGATATATCGGTCGTAGGGTTTGACGATATCAAGGAACTTGCGTATACGGACATTCATCTGACTGCTGTGACCAGACCTGTTTATGAGATGGGATGCGAGGCAATGCGGATATTGGAGAGAAGGTTCCGGAAGGCTGAGGGGGTGGAGGAGGAAAAATTGATCATCCAGAGAAATCTGGTCAAGACATGGCTGATAAAAAGAGGCTCGGAAAAACATAAGGATTTATCAGGTGGGAGTGACACCTATCACACATAAGCGCCTTGAAGACAAGTGTTCATAAGGAGGAAAATAAAATGAGTAAGGTTGCTGTATTTGGCAGTTTTGTAGTTGATCTGATGGCCAGGAGTCCCCATCTTCCGGTACCGGGGGAGACGGTAAAAGGTTCCATGTTCAAGATGGGACCGGGAGGAAAGGGATTTAACCAGTGTGTGGCCGCCCACAAGGCGGGGGCGGAAGTGGTCATGATAACCAAGGTGGGAAGGGACAGCTTTGCCAATGTTGCGCTGGATACCATGACGGATCTGGGGATGGATAAAGAACATATCTTTGTCTCAGATGACAGGGAGACGGGAATTGCTCTGATCCTGGTGGATGAGAATACCAGCCAGAATGAGATCATCATAGTACCGGGAGCATGCAACACCATAACAGACGAAGAGATCAAAAGCATTGAGAATGTTATAAAGGAATCCGAATACGTGCTTCTACAGCTGGAAGTAAACCAGGACGCCAATGAGATGGTGGTGGATATGGCCAACCGGTATGGGTGCAAGGTGATCGTGAACACGGCTCCCTACTCGCCGGTGACAGATGATTTCCTGTCCAAGGCATATATGGTCACCCCCAATGAGGTGGAGGCGGAGGAGCTGACAGGCATCCCGGTATCGGATCTCCAGTCTGCCAAAAAGGCGGCAGCGTATTTTTATGACAAGGGTGTGCAAAAGGTGCTCATAACCCTTGGCTCAAGGGGAGTATTTGTTTCTTCGGACGGCAGGGAGGAGATCGTGCCCGCGTTTAAGGTGGATGCGGTTGACACCACAGGGGCCGGGGATGCCTTTAACGGAGGCCTGCTGGCAGCGCTGGCCGAGGGAAAGGATATCTGGGAGGCGGTGCGCTTTGCCAATGGTTTGGCGGCACTGTCCGTGCAGAAGCTGGGGACCACCCCATCCATGCCTTCCCGGGAAGAGATAGATGCATTTTTACAGAGTACACAATAGCAGAAGGAGGAAATGTGTTATGTTGAAAGGAATACCTACAAGAATTGGATCGGATCTGTTAAAAGCATTGGCTGATATGGGGCATGGGGATCTGATCATCATTGCGGACGACTTCTATCCACCCATCACCAAAACGCCGGGAGGCGTCAGCATCCAGGCCAAGGGCAACACCGCCGCTGAGATGATCGAGGATATTCTCAAGCTGATGCCTTTGGATGTGGATTACTGTGAGCATCCGGTGGAGTATATGGTGCCGGATCAGGACGCCGGTGTTTCCATGGACCGGCCCAAGGTGTGGGATGATGCCGTGGAAGCAGTGGTGAGGAACGGATATGCGCCCAAGATCGTGGGAGAGATCGAGCGCACTAAGTTCTATGAAAAAGCCGGGAAGGCTTATGTGACTGTGTGTACCAGCGAGCGTCAGCCTTACGGATGCTTTATTTTACAAAAGGGAGTTTTATAGGTGCTTTGACAATGCCGGGCCGGAATGATCCGGCCGGTCAGGGCAAAGTATCCATGCGCCAAGCGTCTGCAGGGAAGAGGCCTGGCGCCGGGTGCAACCGGGGGACTATTGTTTATAAGAGAAGGAGGATCTAAGTTATGAAGAAAGGTTTAGCAAAGAAATTGACAGCGGCCCTGTTGGCGGGAACCATGGTATGTTCCCTTGCTGCCTGCGCAAAAAAGGAAGCGGCGCCCACCACGGCAGTACCGGCAGCGGCGAAAGCAGAGGAAGCCAAGCCGGAGGGTACGCAGGCTCCTGAGACGGCGGAAGGAAAGACGTACAGTATTGTTTATCTGACTCCCTCCACTGCATCCCAGTTCTGGACCTATGTTGGGATCGGCATTGAGAATGCCATGAAGGATATGGAGGAAAAGGAAGGGGTAAAGATCGACTTCTCCACCGTAGGACCGGCAGAGGAGAGCCAGACAGAGGATTATGTAACAGCATTTGAACAGTGTATTGCAAAGAAACCAGATGCCATTGTCACGGCTACATTGGCAATTGATGCAACTGTTCCAAAGGCAAAGGAAGCAACCCAGAACGGCATAGTCCTGAACTTTGTAAACTGCGGACTGGGCGTTGGGGATGATGGGGCTCATGAAGAAGACTACAACCAGTTCTATTATTGCTCCAACGATACCATTGGCGAGATGGCGGCCCAGGCATTTTTGGAGACCATGGATGCAAAAAGCATGGATAAGACAAAAGGGACCATCGGTATCAACATGAATGTTGAGAACGAAGCGCTGAACCACAGGATCCAGAGTTTCCGTGACTATATGGCCGCCAATGCGCCCGACCTGACCCTGACTGATACATATTATAACGGCAATGTGGTAGAGACATCCCAGGCCAATGCGGAGAACATTATCTCCACCTTTGGATCTGACCTGATCGGTATGTATTCCGGCAACAACATCACAGGTGACGGCGTGTGTCTGGCAGTACAGGCAGCCGGCATCGGAGACAGGATCGTTTCCGTGGCAGTTGACTCTGATGACACGGAGATCAATGCCCTTAAGAACGGCTCCCTGGATGCCATCATTGTACAGGATGCTTATGCACAGGGCTATAAGTGTATGGAAAATGCCATTCAGACGTTAATTAATGGATCAAATCCTGAGTCCGTCAAGCAGGTGAATTGTCCTCCTGTTATCATTACCAGCAGCAATATGAATGATAAGGAAATGCAGGATCTCCTCGATCCCACACGTCTCAAAAAGTAATTGATAAACGTTCGTTACTGGTAAAAGGAGGCCGTTGTCCAACTGCCTCCTTTTTATAAAAGGGGATAAGTCGATGCAGGAAACGATTTTAAAGATTGAACACATCAGTAAGTTCTACCCCGGCGTTACGGCATTAAATGATGTCAGCTTTGAGATTAAAAAAGGCGAGGTCCGTGCACTGGTAGGTGAGAACGGAGCCGGGAAATCCACCCTGATCAAATGTATCATGGGAGTTGAAAAGCCGGACAAAGGCCGCATTTCCATGAATTATAACGGTCAGTGGGTGGTGAATACAAGCGCGCTGGAGGCACAAAGCCATGGCGTATACGCCAATTACCAGCATGTCAATATTGCTCCTGACCTGAGCATTGCGGAAAATTATTATCTTGGAAGGCAGCCGAAGACAAAGCTGGGAGCAGTTGACTGGAAACAGATGGCGGAAAACAGCAAAAAGATCATTGACAAGTTTGAAATGAATGTGGATCCAAAGGATAAGATCAGGAACCTTCCCATCGCCATGCAGGCCATGGTGACCATCAGTAAGATCTCGGTAAACAATGATATCCGGGTGGTGATCTTTGATGAGCCCACCGCCTTACTGGAGAATGAAAAGGTGGAAGTCCTGTTCCGCTTTATCAAAGAATTAAAGGAAAATGGTGTCAGCATCATTTATATTTCCCATCGTCTGGAAGAGATCATGGATATCTGTGACAGCGTGACCGTGCTGAAGGACGGCACGTATGTGGATACAAAACCGGTCGGCGAGGTGACCAAGGATTCATTGATCACCATGATGGTAGGCCGCGAAATGTCTGATATATACAATATAAAGCGCCAGGAACCGGGGGAGGAAGTCCTGCGGGTAGAAAATTTCAGCGACAGTTCTCATTTTGAACATATTAATTTCACTGTACATAAAGGGGAGATCCTGGGATTTGTGGGCCTGGTGGGAGCCGGGCGCAGCGAGATCATGCGGGCCCTGTGCGGCGTGGAGCGGCGCCTGACAGGAGATGTATATGTCAAAGGAAAGAAAGTCAATATCAAGAACCCCAGCGATGCCATGCATCATGGGATCTGCTTCCTCACAGAGGACAGGCGCACGGACGGGCTGGCGCTCCAGCTGTCCATAAAGACCAATATCAATATGAACTCTTATGATATGATCAGCAAAAAGGGAATCATTTCCCTGAAAAAGGAAAGTGAAAGGGCGGAGGACTATTCCAAACGTGTGAATGTAAAAACACCTAATATTTTGCAGCTGGTAGGCAATCTGTCCGGCGGAAACCAGCAAAAGGTGGTTATTGCAAAGCTGTTGTGCCGTGACCCTGACCTTCTTATCTTTGACGAACCCACTGTGGGTGTGGATGTGGGAGCAAAGGAAGAGATCTATAAGCTGATGGAAAAACTGACGGAGCAGGGCCGGAGCATCATTCTCATATCTTCTTATCTGCCTGAGGTCATGGGCCTGGCGGACCGTTTGATCGTAATGGCTCAGGGAAAGATTACAGGAGAGTTTGATAAAGAAGAATTAAAGACCTTGAGGGAAGAAGATGTCCTGCGCAGGGCGTCCATTGAAGGCTAGACATAGGAGGGGTTTTATGGATAAGGCAAAGGTTGGAAAGGGCAGTTCACTTACCAGCGTATTCCAGCAGACGGAATTCACGCTGGGAGTCATTATAGTGGCTTTATTTGTGATAACGTCCGTGTGTACAGATAATTTCTTTAGTGTTTACAACATTACAAACCTGATGAAGCAGTGTGCCATCATTGGCGTTCTGGCAGTGGCCCAGACCATGATCATCACCACAGGAGGCATTGATATCAGCGGCGGCGCCATCACCGGCCTTTCCTGTATGGTATTGGCATTGCTTCAGCGCGATACGGGGATGAACTTCTATCTGACGCTGATCATAGCGGTCATGTTTTCCATCGGAGCCGGACTGGCAAACGGTATTATTGTCTATGACTTTAAAGTGCCTCCCATGATCGCTACCCTGGGCATGTCCACCATTATCAGGGGTATTGTAAAGATCATAAGCAAAGCGCTGACAGTCAGCGGGCTGGACGAGAGAATCCTGAACATGGGCAATAACAGCTTTTTTGGCTTGCTGCCCGCATTGGCCATTATATGGGCGGTAGTGGCTTTGGTTGTATTCCTGATCCTGCGATACACGGTATTTGGACGAAACCTGTATGTGATCGGAAGCGGCGTTGAGGTTGCCAAGTTAAGCGGTATAAAGGTCAGGAAAATGTTTTACTCCGTGTATGCATTTGCAGGACTGCTCTATGGAATCGCAGGCATCATGCTGGCAGCGCGTGTGCAGAGCGCGCTTCCCACCGGAGGCGAAGGCTATGATATGAACGCCATTGCGGCAGCTGTAATCGGCGGCGCGTCACTGTCAGGCGGCCGGGGTGCTGTCAGCGGTACGCTGCTGGGCACTATCCTTATGGTATTGATCAATAACGCAGGCGTACAGTTTGGATTAAATACGCATGTGCTGGAAATCACCAGCGGTGTGCTGATCGTGTTTGCTGTTACAATGGATATGGTAAAGAACAGGAAAAAAGCTTAGAGGGCAGGAGACTTTCCGGGAGAACTTCCGGGAGACTGCACAGGACGGCTGTATAAGAAGGCTGCAGACCTAGTTTGCAGCCTCCTTCTTTTATACGTTTTTCAGACACAAGGCAGTCATACGAATTTTGAAAAGGACAGATTGCACCCGTCAGCCTTCTGGCTGAAAATATTCACGGCCCGGGACATCACATGATAGTATTCCTGGTCCTTTGTTTCCACGTTCAGATAGTCCAGTTCCTTGGTGAACTGGGCTTGTTTTAGGTCGGGGATGTGGCACAGTTCCTGGAGAATCTCCGTTGCCTGCTCCGGCTTGAGCTCTTTGGATAAATGATAGCTTCGTCCCATTTTATTTTCATCATCCTTTCATGAAAAAATTGAGGTTTTCTGTTTCATTTCCTTATATATAAATGATAAACAGGAATTGGGATGATTAAACAGCATGGGATGAAATATTTTCCATATTTTATGCGGTCCCTGTACCGGCAGGGACCATTCACTGCCGGGTCAGCTTATAAAGCTCCTTTAAATATCGCTGTGCAAATCCGCTGAGATGGAGTTTGGGGTTGGATATCCACCCTATTTCCATGGATTCCTCTGTCTCCGGGGGAACGGCGATGATGGAGTCCCCGTTTAAGTTGCGGTTCAGGATGCCGCTGCAGATGGTGTAGCCGTTGAGCCCGATCAAAAGGTTAAAAAGCGTGGCACACATCCTATATTGCCAATAAGATATATGAGGCCGTATTCCGTCTCATGGCATCCTGAATCCTGGCTTTAGGGCTGCTGGTCCAGCTGGGAAAGGGGCTTCTGGCTGAAACGCACCGTAAGGGCATAGACATGCTCATATCCCTTTGAATCATACTGTTCAGGCGTAAAATAGTGATCCACATCATAGGATAAGACAGTGCTCTGTGAGGTTATGATCTGAACTGCAAGGGGGATCTCCTCCTCATAGTCCACCTGGGTCAGTCCGTTCAGAAAGGATGTGGCGGCGCTCATGCCATCGGACTTCTCGGCGGGAACTGAGCTGTGAGCCGTGGCTCCGCTGCCGCCCTTGCTCTGGAACGCGGTCCTAAGTCCCTCTGACAGATCCTGAAAATCAAAGGCCAGACGCCCGGTGTCATCGGAGAATTGATGGCCTCCCCCTCCGGACATCAGCCGCCACTGGCCCTGGTCCAGCTCATATGTGTTAAACTGGATGGTCTGCACCGTATCGTCCAGCTTAAAATCGTATATGGCGGGAGAGTCCCCGGCGCCCAGTAATTTTGCCATATTCAGCTCCTGCGTGGTCAGGGCTGCCTTTTCTATGTACATATCAGGCTTTTTGCCGGAAGGGCTGCAGGCCCAAAGGGATAAGGATAGGACGAAAAGGCCAATGGCTGTCTTTATTTTTTTCACTTAATTGCTCCTCCTGAATAAAAAATGGTTCATTGGTAAAAGTAGTAGTATACTCAGGATTTTATCACAGGGACTGAAGGAATTCCACCATAATTGGAAGTCTTAAGAATGGTTTGGAAAATGTAAGAAACACAATATTATCAATAAACGGATATTATAAAAATCAAGGAGTATTGCATAATTGTAAATATCTGTATGGGCGAATAAAATTTTACACATAATTTACATAGACTTTACATTCGGGGCGGGAATCTATATTGACGATATATGAAATATCCCGTATAATGAGTATGTGTAAAAGAAATGTTAAGATGAAGTAAATAATAGGAAAAGAGGCTACAGATTATCATGGAGTTCGCCCGATTTGAAGGATGCCGCAAGCATGTAAAAAAACTGGCATAACCTGCGATCTTGTACGTAAGATGGCGGGCTATGCCATATTTTTGCGCATTTTTAGGGAATAAGGACAGATAATATCCAAAAAATGATAATATAGGGAAACCTTGAATCCCTTAAGACAAAAGGAGAAAACACATGGGAGTAGAATTGGTTTTAAGCCTGCTTGGCGGCCTTGCGCTGTTTATGTATGGTATGCAGATGATGAGTACCAATCTGGAAGCAGTGGCAGGAAACCGGATGAAGCAGATTTTGGAACGGCTTACAGCCAACCGTTTTTTGGGAGTGCTGGTAGGCGCGGGAATCACGGCCCTGATCCAGTCATCCTCAGCCACCACGGTCATGACAGTGGGTTTTGTTAACTCTGGGCTTATGACCCTGAAACAGGCTGTATGGATCATCATGGGCGCCAATGTGGGAACCACCATCACCGGACAGCTGATCGCCCTGGACATAGGCGCCCTGGCCCCCCTGATCGCCTTTGTGGGCGTTATGCTTTTGATCTTTGTAAAGAATAAGAAGGTACAGCATGTGGGCGGGATCGTGGCCGGTATCGGTGTGCTGTTCATCGGAATGGGAATGATGAGCGATGCAATGGTTCCTCTGCGTGATTCCCAGACCTTTATCCATATGGTGACTAAATTCTCCAACCCGCTTCTGGGGATCCTTGTGGGCGCTGTATTCACAGCCATCATACAGTCCTCATCCGCATCCGTTGGTATCCTCCAGGCATTGGCCATGGGCGGCGTGATCAACCTGCACAGTGCCGTGTTCGTGCTCTTTGGCCAGAACATCGGTACCTGTATCACGGCGCTGCTGGCTTCAGTGGGAACAAGCAGGAATGCGAAGCGGACCACCCTGATCCACCTGATGTTTAATGTGATCGGAACCGCACTCTTTGTGACGCTCTGTATCCTCACTCCGTTTACAGACTTTGTGGCAGGCCTGACCCCGGATAATCCTGTGGCCCAGATCGCCAATGTCCATACCATATTCAATATAAGCACCACCCTGATCCTTCTTCCCTTCGGCTCTATGCTTGAGAAGATCGCCATCGCCCTTCTTCCTGACAAACAGGTACCGGTAAAGGATGCGGACAGGTGGTTTGAGGACCTTATGGCATCCAAGCACCATCTGGGTGTTTCCACCATTGCCATCAGCCAGATCCATGATGAGATCACCCAGATGCTGGATACAGCTGCGGTGAATGTGTCGGAGAGTTTTATGGCAGTGGCCAACGGGCCTGGAAATGATGGGATCCATCCCATTGAGGAAAGGGAAGAGGAGATCGACCTGAGCAATGTGAGGATCTCCAAAAAGATATCCAAGATACTTGTTTTGGACCAGACGCCCAAGGATGTGGACACCCTGAACCGTATGTATACGATCCTGGGCAATATTGAGCGTATCGGGGACCATGCCATGAACCTGGCGGAATATGCCGAGACCATTGAGCAGAAAGGGTTATCATTTTCCGGATATGCCCAGAAGGAGTTTAAGACCATGGAAGAAACCTGCAGGGAGGGAATGGGCATCCTGCGCAGGGCAGCGGACGGTGACCCCGAGTTCAGGCTTTCCATGGCGGAGGAGATCGAGCAGAGGATTGATGATATCACCCTGAAGTTCCGCCAGAATCAGATTGACCGGATGCGTGAAGGAAACTGCAATGTGGAATCCTCCATTCTGTATTCCGAGATGCTTACCGATTATGAGAGGATCGGTGACCATATGCTCAACATTGCCCAGGCATATGCCGCTATTGAGCGTCCCGGTGACGGGGGACAGACGGCTGCGGCCGCAATTGCATCATAGGACGGGAGGTACAGGTTCTGAACAGAGCGGCATAGGGCCGGGAACCTGAAAAAACGGTTGACCGGGAAGGCCGGGCGGTGTAAGATAGTACCATAAAACAAACGTAACAAAAAGAAAAAGGTGATGAAGGTCCGGCATATCAGATGACACAGAATCAGTGGCATGGGTGTGACTGGAAAAGAGCGGATAAAATCAATTGGATCGGATCAAAGGCAGCTGTTCTGACAGTTCTGTTTTTGTACCCGGTATTTGATTTTACTCTGCTCACACTTTCATTGACCTGGAAAGAAAACCGCGGAGTAAAATCTGCGGTTTTATTATTTCCAGGTCAATAAACGTGTACCGTTTAAAAATGATTGCAAGGAGGATGGATGATGTACAAACACATGATACAGTTTTTAGACAGGCCGGACCTTTACCAAAAGACAGAGGCGGCATTCTGGGATGATGAGCACATTTCCGGGGAGATGCTAAAAGCCCATCTTGCTCCGGATTTTGAAGGGGCAAGCAGGAAGCTGGAATTTATCCAACGGTCGGCATCGTGGATCGGGGAAATAATGCCCCCTGCAAAGTATCCCCGTATTCTCGATGTGGGCTGCGGTCCTGGGCTGTACACGGAACGGTTTTCCAAAATGGGATATGGGACAACTGGTATGGATCTTTCCAGGCGGTCCGTTCAATACGCCAGGGATTCAGCGGCAAGTCAGGGATTGGATATCACCTATTATTGCCAGAACTATCTGGCCATGGAACTGGAGGAAACCTTTGATGCGGCTGTGATGATATACTGTGATTACGGGGTGCTGCCGGATCACGAAAGGAGAACTCTTTTAAGAAACCTGTATAACCATCTAAGGCCAGGGGGAAAGGTGCTGCTGGATGTCTTTTCAATGGAAAGCTATAGGCGCTTTGAGGAACTGCAGACATGGGAAACCTGTCCAAAGGGGGGATTCTGGAAAAAGGAGGGATATATAGCGTTGACGGGGAAATACCGCTGTACGGACCATGTGACACTGGAGCAGGTTACTGTGATCGGAGAGCGGGAAACAAAGGCATACTGCCTGTGGAACACATATTTTACAAAGGAAATGTTGGTCAGGGAAGCCGGGGAAGCCGGTTTTGGGGTATGTGGAGTGCTGGGGGATGTGGCGGGAAGCCCTTGCAGGGAGGATGGTCCCACCATTGCCATACTCATAGAAAAACAGGCCGGATGACCGGCCTGTAGTTAAAGGGTACAGCAATATGATCCATTTTTATTTCTGCTTCCTGGTGGCGGTGGGCAGGTTCCAGCAGTATCGGGTGGCCAGCAGACGTATGAGGATGACCACCAGGGCGCCAACGATCATGGACGCATCCCCGGTCAGCCAGTCACTTAGGAACACATAGCACAGGGCGCCGGCAATGGAAGCGCTGGCGTACACGTGTTTGCGCAGGATGTAGGGGGTCTGCCCGGCCATGATATCCCTGAGCACCCCGCCTCCGACCCCGGTGAGCACACCCAGGAACACGGACAGGAAATGATAGTCCTCATATCCCGCCAGTACCGCGGTATCAATGCCCGTTACAGTGAAGGCGGCCAGACCAATGGCATCAAAGATATTCATCATTTTTTCATATGCCGCAATGTAGCGGCTTTCCAGTATCTTTTGGTTCAGGCGTACAACAATGAACAGTACCAGGACCGTAATGAATGCTGTGAGGACATAGACGGGATTCATAAACAGGCTGGGAGGGACATTTCCCAGTATGATATCCCGCATCATTCCGCCGCCCACCGCAGTGGTGACGCCCAGAACCACCACGCCAAGCAGATCCAGCTGCTGCTTAATGGCAACCATGGCGCCTGATGAGGCAAATGCAATGGTGCCGATCACCTCAATGATAAAAAAGATTGAAACATGAAATTCCATAAGATTCTCCGTTCTGCCGCATCAAAGGGATATCGGTATATACCCGGATATGCGGCATTTCTCCTCCGTAATTTAACCCATATGTATGCTATATTAGAAATGGCCGGATGTCAACAGGCATTTGAAGGAAAATCCAGTGAAACGGAAATATATAATAAAAACATCCCGCACCGGGGAAATCGCAGTCCCGGTCCGGGATGGTCTTGATACAGAAATCAGTTTGAACAGGTATTATAAAAGGAAAATATTATGTTCCCTGCATGTTTCCCGCATTTCACCGGGCCAGATGCTGGCCTGGACCTCTCCGATGTGGGCGCGGTCCAGCAAAAGCATGCACAGACGGGACTGTCCGATACCGCCGCCGATGGTGTAGGGAAGTTCCCCGTTTAAAAGCATCTGGTGGTATGGAAGGGTACGGCGGTCCTCGCAGCCGGCCTTTTTAAGCTGTTGCTCCAGGGCTTTTTCATCCACACGGATTCCCATGCTGGAAATCTCCAGCGCGCACTGGAGGTGGTCGAACCAGAACAGGATGTCGCCGTTCAGGCTCCAGTCATCATAGTCAGGCGCGCGGCCGTCATGGGGTTCCCCGCCCTTTAACTTGTCGCCGATCTGCATAAGGAAGACACATCCGTGTTCCCTGGTGATCAGGTTCTCCCGTTCCTTGGGCGTACGGTCCGGATACAGATCCTCCAGTTCCTGGGTAGTGATAAAAAAGATCTCCTTTGGAAGGTGCTTTACGGCTTCCGGATATTTGTACCATACTTCATGCTGCATGTGCTTGATGATCTTAAATATCTCGCGGACTGTTTCCATCAGGGTGTCCAGGGTCCTTTGTTCCTTGGTGATTACCCGCTCCCAGTCCCACTGGTCCACATAGCAGGAGTGGAGATTATCCAGCTCCTCATCCCTTCGGATGGCGTTCATGTTGGTATAAAGGCCTTCGCCCGGCTGAAAGCCGTATTCCTTTAATGCCATACGTTTCCACTTGGCAAGGGAGTGCACTACCTCCAGGGTTTCCCCGGGCAGTCCCAGCATATCAAATGCCACGGGACGCTCCGTACCGTTTAGGTTGTCATTGAGACCGCTGCTGCGTTCCACAAAAAGGGGGGCGGAGATACGCTCCAGGTGCATTTCCCGTCCCATCTCTTTCTGGAATGTATCACGTATGTATTTGATTGCGTCCTGTGTCTCCCGGATACTAAGCCGGGGGTCATAGTGTTCAGGTAAAATGAGTTCCATTTAACAAACCTCCAAATAATCGATTAGCGTATTTTCTTATGGTATCATTAATAGGAAAAAGGCGCAAGAGTAAAAAATAAAAAACATTACTCATATAGATCCATAAGTTTCCTGCGCATTTGCCTGCGCCGTTTTTCGGTTGCACCTGCATCCACGCAGAAGACGCCCTCCTGTTCCAGGATCACATCCCCCTCTTGTGCCCCGGGAGGGAGCTCCTTTAGGGGAATGGGGATCATTTCCCTGGACTCATTTTCACACACAGCCATTTCTTCCTCCAGGCGGTCGATAATGTATTTCATAAAAAACCCCTTTCTCATATATTATGTTTGGTCTAAGATCACTGCGGGTTAAGATCACTATGGATTGCACTGCTTACAGGGAGCGTAGCCCGCCTCTGTCAGTTCATCGCGGGTGGAGGTGACCTCCCGGCGGTTTCCGTCCCGGATCTGGCTCACTGAGGAGCACTCCGGCACATGGAATTTCTTTGTGTTGGTATTGAGTATGTACGTCTGCCCGGTCCCGGTCTGTCCCGTCCCGGTCTGTCCCGTCCCGGTCTGCTCCGTTCCAATCTGTCCCGATATGGTTGTCCAGGTGATCTTGCTTCCATCGCTGTCCGCAATGATGGTTCCCTGCTTATCGGTGCGGAAAATGCGGCATCCGGCCTGTTCCAGCTTTTCCATGGTCTCTTTGTGGGGATGACCGTAGGAGTTGTCCTTGCCGCATTGGATCACCACATAGCTGGGGGATACCTTTTTAAAAAATGCATCGCTGGTGGAGGTGCTGCTGCCATGGTGACCCGCTTTCAGCACATCGGCAGACAGCACCGCGCCGCTGTTTACCATATCCTCCTCGGCATCCTTTTCCGCATCGCCGCACATGAGGAAGCTGTTATCCCCATAGGTCAGGCGGATGCCCACGGACCAGTTGTTCAGGTCATTTCCGTAATCCGCTGCAGGAGCCACAATGGTGAAGGCGGCTGCGCCCAAGGAATAGGAAGTGCCCGGAACCGGCTTGGTGATCTTAAGCCCCTTATTGGAAATGGAATCCAGCAGGTCCTCAAAGGTCCTGGAAGTGTGCTCCACAGGGGGCAGGATGACTTTTTTCACAGTAAATTGGCCGATCACCTTGTCCAGGCCACCGATGTGGTCGGAATGGGGATGGGTTCCGATCACATAGTCCAGCTCAGTGACCCCGGCCTGCTGCAGATACCGGATGACGGTGTCCGCCTGGTTGTTTTCCCCTGCGTCAATGAGCATGAAATGCCCTTCCGACTGGACCAATATGCTGTCCCCCTGCCCCACGTCAATAAAATGGACCCTTAAGTCCTGTCCCTCAGAGCCTGACGCTGCAAGGGCCTGGGATCCGGGCGGGCCGGAGGACTGGGAAAGAGCGGAGGAACACCCTCCCAGGAGAAGGGCTATTGCAGTGAGTAAACATATTATCAGTATTCGGATATGTCTTTTTTGTGCGATCATTTCAGTCTGCCTTTCTGTCAGTTAAATATTCTGTGTGGCCATGGCCTTTTGAAAAGCCTCATCCCATGTGGGATAGGTCCGTTTCAGGGAGACGGGATGCCCCTCCCTGTTAAGGAAGCAGTGGCTGCTCTCACCCGCGGCCCGGAGTTCGCCTGTAGCCTTGTCCCGCATCTCGTATGAGAGGGTCATGCGGATGGCGTTATAAGCTTTCATCCTTACCCGTATGAGGATATGGTCGTCAAAATGCACCATGGTCCTGTACTGGCAGCTGATCTCCAGAACCGGGCTCATGATCCCGGCCTCTTCCATGGAGCGGTATCCGCAGCCCATCTGCTCCATCATATCGATCCGGGCCTCCTCCATCCAACGGATGAAATTGGAATGGTGGACACAGCCCATCTGGTCTGTCTCATAATAGTTTGCGTGGTGCTCGTAGTCTTTAAACATTGGTACCTCCTGTGCGTTCAAATGCTACTGATTAGTATACCCCAGGCCCTGGATTTCGTAAAGTCCCTGAAAATTTGACATTTCCCAGTGAAACAAGCCGTATATTTTTGGATAAGCTGACATATAATGGTAATAAATGGCCGGTGAAAGAAACAAACGGCCTGAAAAATTAAATTCAGTAAAGGAGCGCGCGATTATGGCACGGGGAGTAAGAAAAACACCGATTGAAAAGCTGCAGGGAGAACTGGCGGAGGTGCAGAATTCCATTGCACAGTATGAGAACTGTCTGGAGACAATGAGGGAGCGTGAAAAAGCCCTGGAAGATCAGATCCAGCTGGAGGAGTTTAAGGTGGTCAATGAAATGCTGCGGGAGCGGGATATGACCATGGACGATTTAAAAGAGATGATCGCGGGGGGAACGGAGGAGAGCCTGACTGCTTAAAAGCGTAACTGCTTAAAGCATATTTGTCCGCTGTTTCCCGAAAGCTGTGTATAAATGTGAAAACACAGCATTCCGCACTTGTATACCCCATGATTTCTATGATAAAATAGAGAAAAATTCTCGGTGGAGGTACAGGTGATGGTGGAAGTGACTTTGGGAAGCACGGGCATTACGGTGAACAAGAACGGTTTTGGCGCCCTTCCCATTCAGCGTATATCAGATGAAGATGCTGTCTGTCTGATCAGAAAGGCATATGAAGGGGGCATCAACTTTTTTGATACGGCCCGGTGTTATTCGGACAGCGAGAAAAAGGTGGGGATTGCCCTGGAGGGAATCCGGGACAAGGTGATAGTGGCTACCAAGACCATGTCCACCACAGTGGAGGGATTCTGGGAAGATCTGGAGATCTCTCTGGACAACCTGAAGACAGACCATGTGGATATATACCAGTTCCATAATCCTTCCTTCTGTCCTCGCCCAGGTGACGGCACCGGCCTCTATGAAGCCATGCTGGAGGCCAAGGCACAGGGAAAGGTAAAACATATCGGCATTACAAACCACAGGCTGTCTGTGGCCAATGAAGCCATTGATTCCGGCCTTTATGAGACGCTGCAGTTCCCGTTCTGTTACCTTGCCACTGACAAGGATATAGAGCTGGTGGAAAAGTGCAGGAAAGCAAACATGGGATTTATCGCCATGAAAGCCCTGTCCGGAGGACTGATCAATAATTCCAGGGCTGCTTATGTGTACCTGGCCCGGTTTGATAATGTCCTGCCCATCTGGGGTGTCCAGAGGGAGAACGAACTGGATGAGTTTCTTTCCTATGTACAGGAGCCGCCGGTGATGACACAGGAGCTGGAGGAGCTGATCCGCCATGACAGGGAGCAGCTCCAGGGAGAATTCTGCAGGGGCTGCGGTTACTGCATGCCTTGCCCGGTGGGCATTGAGATCAACAACTGTGCCAGGATGTCCCTGATGATCAGAAGGTCTCCTTCTGAGGCACAGCTGACTCCAAAGATGCAGGAAAAGATGAAGCTGATCGAAAAATGCCTCCACTGCGGCCAGTGCAAAGGCAAATGTCCCTACGGGCTGGATACGCCCACACTCCTTGAAAAGAACCTGAAGGATTATCTGGAGATCCTGGACGGCAAAGAATATTAAAAAAGTTCTTGACTGTTATGATTTGATTTAGTATAATGCATAGCGTTCACTCGGAGGGTGAGCCATTCGTTTGGAAATGGCAAGCTGGATAAGGTGACAGGTTGAAAAGCCTGTTATCCTGTCCGGCTTTTTTTGTGTCATTAAAGTGACAAAAGGAGGAACGCAGTGATGGATTTATTGCAGGGAAACACTAAAACAACATACTTTAAATATCTGGGTGCGGCATTTGGCAGCGCATTGATCAGCGCGGTTTACAGCATTGTGGATATGGCCATGGTGGGGCAGTACCAGGGACCTGAGGGCACGGCGGCCCTTGCAGTGGTGGCTCCTGTGTGGAATATCATATACAGCCTGGGGCTTTTGACCGGCATTGGCGGATCCGTGCTTTTTGGCGCTGCAAAAGGAAAGGGTGAGAGACGCACAGAGGGGGAGTATTTTACGGCTGCCCTGATGATCACCGTGGTTTTGGCAGCTGCCAGCTGGCTTATGGTCCTGTTTTTTGACACTCCCATGCTGCATTTGTTTGGGGCGGAGGAGACGTTGCTGCCCCTGGCCAGGGAGTACCTTTATCCCATTAAGTTTGTGGTGCCCCTGTTTCTGTTTAACCAGATGCTGGCGGCCTTTCTGCGCAATGACGGCAATCCCGGCCTGGCCGCCGCCGCTGTATTGTCAGGGGGTATATTTAATATCATTGGGGATTATTTGTTTGTATTTGTGTTTGGCATGGGGATCATGGGAGCCGGACTTGCCACCGCGGCCGGAGCCGGCATCACCTTTGCCGGGATGATCTCACATTTCTTCACAAAAAAGAACACTATGAGACTGGTGAGGCCCAGCCTGTTTTGGGGAAAATGCCGCAGGATCATAGTGACGGGCTTTTCCACCTTTTTTATTGATGTGGCCATGGGAATCCTGACCATGCTCTTTAATCGTCAGATTATGAAATACCTGGGAGGCAGTGCACTGTCCGTATATGGCGTGATCGTTAATATCAGCACCATTGTCCAGTGCTGTGCGTACAGCGTGGGCCAGGCGTCACAGCCGATCTTTTCCATCTGTTTTGGGGCGGGAAAATGGGACAGGATAAAAGAAACACTGAAATATGCCCTGTATTCAGTGGCATGTTTCAGTGTTGTCTGGACCCTGCTGGTATTTGCGTTTCCCAACGGGTTTATCCGCATTTTCATGGCGCCCACAGATGAGATATACCGCATTGCGCCCTTTATATTGAGGAGTTATGGGATCTCCTTCCTGCTGCTTCCTCTCAATGTTTTTTCCACCTATTATTTTCAGGCGCTTATGAAGCCGGGAGTCTCATTCCTGGTATCGGTTCTGAGAGGGCTGATCCTCAGCGGAATTATGATCTGCCTGCTGCCCATTGCCGCTGGCCCCGATTCACTGTGGTTTGCCATGGTGATCACAGAGGCAGCGGTAGCGGTCCTGGTCATTTCCCTGATCCGCAGATACACAAGGGAACTGCCCGCAGAATAGGCGGAGCCAAAACCGGGACGTCCTTGGAATAAGTCTTCCATAGGAACCGGCTTATCCCCGGTACCGGTTGATACATGCAAAGATTTCCTGGGTTCTGGGCATGCACAGGCTGCAGGCAGCATAGGAGGTGTCGCTGACAGCGGTGATGCCTCCCTTTTTTATTTCCTTTTCCAACAGGGTAACCGTGTCAGCCACGGTATAGCGCTCCAGCAGCTGGTGCTCCACACAGTAGCGCAGCATCTGCGCCAGGGCATTGGTCTGCTCCGGGTCGATCAGCTGCTCCACGAAACGCAGGTCAACAGGGGACTTCCCTACCTGAAGGGAGTCCTTGCCGTAAACCTTGACTTTGATCCGCTCCTCGCGGCCGCCCTGACTGCCGTAACCGCCCCGGGCTCCATCCCGTCCGCCTCTTCCGCGTCCATAAGATCCTCCCTGGCGGTAACCGCCCTTACCATGTTCTTCAGGCTGCGCATTTTGGGACTGACCCGAACGGCCGGAAGCGGACAGGCCGGAATTGGATAGGCCGGATGTGGATGTCCCGGTCTGAAGCTTCCTTCCCCTGGCGGGAAGGGCAAAACCCGGGGCGCGGGTAATTGGCTCAGCGCCGTAAGAGGCGCAGAAAGCCTTGGTCTTGTCCGTAATATCCAATGGCTCGTAACAATCCATCTGTATGATAGTGTCCGCAATGTAAAAGTAAGCGCCGGAACTGCCCGCCACCATGATGGTGGAGATGCCGGCATTCTCATACAGATCCCTGGCCCGTTCAATAAAAGGCGTGATGGGTTCCTTGGAGCGGCTGATGATCTTTTGCATCAGGTCATCCCGCACCATGAAGTTGGTGGCGGATGTGTCCTCATCGATCAGGAATGCCCGGCTTCCCGCTTCTATTCCCTCGATCACCGCAGCTGCCTGGGACGTACTTCCGCTGGCATCCTCAGTGGAGAAGCACTTGGTATTCTTTTTGTTGGGAAGGTCATTGATGAACAGGGAAATGTCGGTGTTCTGTATGCTCCTGCCGTCCTCTGCCCTGAGCTTCATGGCAGTGCTGTCCGTGATCACATATTCCCGTCCATCCCCTGCAACATGGTTGTAGACGCCGGCCTCCAGGGCCTTTAACAGGGTGGACTTGCCGTGGTATCCGCCGCCTACGATCAGGGTGATGCCCCGCCTCAGCCCCATGCCTGTAAGCCTGCCATGGTGAGGCAGGTCCAGCTCTGTCCGAAGGGACTGAGGGGAGGAAAAGGGAACGCTGCCCTTCATGGGCCTGCTGGAAATACCGCTTTCCCTGGGAAGCACGGCCTTGTCCGCCACAAAGGAGACCAGGTCCAGGCGCTCAAGCTCACGGCGTATGAACTGCTGGTCCTCTGCCAGATGGATCACGGACAGCACCTCCTCCGGCTTTCTGTTTTTAAAGTAGAATACATGTTTTACGCAGCGGGGCAGGAAGTCAAAAAGGATCTTGATCAGCTCCCCTGAATTAATGGTCCTGCCGTTGGCAGGGAAACCGGCCTCAAAGCGGGCGGTAATGCCCTTTGGGCCGCATTCGCAGGCCGTGCGGCTCAGTATCTCCGGGCCGGGCCGGCTGGTGGTGATAAGACCGCTTTTGCCGGAACCCTTTGCCTTAAAATTAAACGTTGCAATTTCCTGGTAAAACTGCCTTACCATATAATCTTCCAGGGCAGTCTGCTTCCAAGGCGTGTCAAAATATTCTGCCGGATATCCTGCCTTCTCATGGGGGATCCATACGCTTAATTTAGAAGGGGAAGCAAAGGGATCTCCCTGTACGTGGTCAATGGAAAGTACATAGTCATTAAAATCATAGGAACCCCTGGCATCCTTATAGGCGGGGTAGCTTCTGCGGTCAATGGACTCCAAGAGCCTCTGTAGATCTGTTGATGATTTCATAGTGGATCGTCTCCTCGCATTTAGTCCATTCCATTTTATAGCAGGGTACAGGAAAATGCAACAGGATGTGACGTTGAAGAAAGGGATTGTTTGTGGTATGATGATTTCCATGATACGGCAGGAAACCATAGTGAAATAAAAGGGGATGAATCGAATGGACCAGCAAAAACAGGAAATACTGGATGCACTGGCAGGTGCGGATAAAGTGCTCATCGGAATCGGCAATGAATGGAAGCTGGCCGGAGACGGCCGGGATATAAGGGAACGCAGGCTGGATGACCCGGGGCAGACCCGGCTAAAGGAGGCCTATGGCAGGTTATATGAACTGGTAAAGGATAAGGACTATTATGTGGTCACCACTGTGACGGACGGAGCCGTCTATGACACAGGGTTTGACAGCGGCCGGGTGGTGGCTCCCTGCGGAAATATCCACTGGCGCCAGTGTTCTGCCGCGTGTACCAAGGACATATGGGAGGAGGGGGAAGTCCCCGGGGACGTCTGTCCCCACTGCGGCGCGCCCCTGACAGGGAATACCCTGGAGGCGGGCCGGTATATAGAGGAGGGATATCTTCCCCGCTGGGAAGCCTATAAGAGATGGCAGACAGGCACCCTGAACCGGAAACTGGTGATACTGGAACTGGGAGAGGGGTTTAAGACCCCCACGGTGATCAGGTGGCCCTTTGAGAAAATTGCTTTTTTTAACCAGAAAGCCAGGTTTTTCAGGATCCACGAAAGCCTTCACCAGATTCCCGGGGAAGTGGGGGAGAGGGCCCTTGGGATCGGCTGCAACAGTGTGGATTTTATATTAAAATGGTAACAGTTCAGGACATCCGGTGTAAAATGGGTGTAAAAACCTGTTGCCTTTATTACGTTACCATGCTAAAATGTTAAATCATAGGGAACGAGGTTTAAGAATATGATTGGGATTATCGATTATGACGCAGGGAATCTGCGCAGCGTAGAAAAAGCACTGATATCCCTGGGAGAGGCACCGGTGATCACCAGGGACAGGAAGTCCATACTGGAAGCGGACCGGGTCATACTGCCCGGGGTCGGCTCCTTTGGGGACGCCATGTCCCGCCTTCGCCAGTATGGACTGGTGGATGTCATCCGGGAGACAGTGGATAAGGGCACTCCCTTTTTGGGCATCTGTCTGGGACTGCAGCTTTTGTTTGAGAGCAGCGAGGAGAGTGAGGGCGTGGAAGGCCTTGGAATCCTTCCTGGGCGCATTCTGCGGATCCCGGATACTCCGGGGCTTAAGATACCCCACATGGGATGGAATTCCCTGGACATCAAACCAGGCGCAAAGCTGTTTCGGGGGATTGACAATGGCGCCTATGTGTATTTTGTCCATTCCTATTATCTGAAAGCCGATGACGAGCGTGTTGTGGCTGCTTCCACGGAATACAGCACCCATATACACGCGGCTGTGGAAAAGGAACATGTATTTGCCTGCCAGTTCCATCCGGAAAAGAGCAGCCAGGTGGGTCTGTCTATTTTGAAGAATTTTCTGGAAGTTTAGGTGTATCTGAAAATGATAGGAGAGAGCTATGTTTACAAAGAGAATTATCCCATGTCTGGATGTGAATAACGGACGTGTTGTAAAAGGCGTAAATTTTGTGAATCTCAGGGATGCGGGTGATCCGGTGGAGATCGCTGCGGCCTATGACAAGGCCGGGGCGGATGAGCTTGTATTCCTGGATATCACCGCTTCCTCAGACAACCGGGGGACCGTGGTGGATATGGTGCGCAGGGTGGCTGAGACCGTGTTCATTCCATTTACGGTGGGAGGAGGGATCCGCACAGTGGAGGATTTCCGCATGCTCCTTCGGGAAGGGGCGGACAAAATTTCCATCAACTCCTCGGCCATCGACCGCCCGCGGCTGATCAGCGATGCGGCGGACAAGTTCGGCCGTCAGTGCGTGGTGGTGGCCATTGACGCCCGGCGCAGGAAAGACGGATCCGGTTGGAACATATACAAACACGGCGGACGGGTGGATGTGGGCATTGACGCAGTGGAATGGGCCATGGAGGCGGACCGCCTGGGAGCCGGGGAGATCCTTCTCACCAGCATGGACTGTGACGGCACCAAAGGAGGGTATGACAATGAACTCACTGCCCTGATCGCTGAAAATGTCTCAGTTCCCGTCATTGCCTCAGGGGGGGCCGGGACAATGGAGCATTTCTATGATACGCTGACAAAGGGAAAAGCAGATGCAGCCCTGGCCGCCTCCCTGTTTCATTACAAAGAACTGGAGATAGGGGATCTGAAGGAGTATCTGGCGGGAAAAGGGATATGTGTGCGGTTGTGAGAGCATTGTGACAAGTGAGGGATGGGGTTCACCGGCGGGTTCTGCCCGCCGGTATTTTTATGGGATGTTTTTCATCCATATTTCCTCATTGACATTTACGTGGTAATTTGATATAGTGATTTTGGGAACGTTCCCAAAATGATTCTGTTTGATCCGAAGGAGATTATATATGGACTTTTCAATCTGGGATGTGGCGAAGCGTGCAGGAGTGTCTAAAAGTACGGTATCCCGCGTGCTCAACGGCAATGCGGTTGGACAGGCTTCTTATCAGAAGGTTATGGACGCTGTTAAGGAGATGGGGTACCGTCCTAATTATATGGCCCGCGGCCTGAGGGGAAATTCCAGCAATGTGATCGGAGTACTTTCCCTTGGAGGCATGATGTTCCGTGACCCCTCACTGTGCACCCGTTTTGCGGGAGTTGCAGATGTGCTGCAGCAGCAGGGGTATGACCTGTTTCTGGTACATGATGACTATGATAATTTTAATGGCATTAACACGCCCAAATATATGACATATCTTGCTGAAAAAAGAATTAACGGTTTGATCACCCTGGGTGCAACGGACAGCCTAGAGGATCAGATTAAAAATGCTGCAACCAAGTTCCGCAATGTTGTCTATACCGGTGACCGGATCCTTTCTGATAAGGGATTCAGGGTGTATCTGGGCAACTATAATTACAGCTATGACCTGTTTCACTTACTTCTTGAATATGGTCATCGCCGGATCTTAATGATATACCGTGACAATAACAAGCTTCTTCTCAGCCGCAGGGAAGCTGCGCTTAAGGATGCGGCCGGAAGCCTTTCCATTTCTGGTGAGGTGCATTGTCAGTTTTATAATCCCTATGAAGATACCGGATATTCTGCGAAAACATCTAAATTGCAGGAAGCCATTTACCATACCTATAGGTCTGGTGATTTTACGGCTGTTTTTGCCGATGAGTCAATTGACACCCGCACAATACTGGGGGCCTTTGCAAAGCATGAAAAGGTTTTGGGAAAGGACTATTCCCTTGTTACCATTGAAGGAGGTCTTGAGATCAACCAAAGCGGCGTTGATTCCATTACCTCTGTCCATTTGCCTGATTATGACTACGGAAAACGTATTGCTGAACTGATGATCGAGGTCATTGAGGATGACACTCTTGAATATAAAGATGTGTACATGTCCTACTCTCTGACAAAAGGAAATTCTGTCAGAAGATTACTTTTATAGGTTTATTTTTGCTTTTTCTGGGAACGTTCCCGAAAAAGTTTAAATAAGATCTGCGTTCCGGAACCGCAGTTTCTACTAAAATAATTAAGGAGGATCGTTTTTATGCAAACAAAGGGAAGATTCCATTATGCATTTGCTGTTGCGGCAGCATATTGCCTGGTTATTCCGGCTATCTATCTGTTCAGTAATCCTTTCAGCATGTATATGGTGCCTATCGTAGAAGATCTTCATATTTCCCGGGGTACATACTCATTGCACCAGACCATTCACGAAATCATATCTGCAATTGCCTACTTCTTGTATGTCAAGGCCCAAAAAAGGTTTGGCCTGCGGGAACTGGCAACCATGGGGCTGCTTTGCGCCGCGTTAGCGGCTGTTTGCTACGCAGTTGCACACAGTGTGCCTCTTTTGTTTCTTGGAGGTGCCTTTTCAGCTCTGATCTGGCCTCTTTCCAGCCAGGTTACAGCGGGAAGTATTGTAAATAACTGGTTTGCCAAGAAAAGCGCTACCGTGATTTCCGTTATTTTCGGGTGTGGAAATATTGCAGGCTTTTTTAATGCCAAGATCATTGCTTACTGGATCAGCCATTACGGCTGGAGGCGGTCAATGCTTTACACCATGGCGGTTATGCTGGTGGTGGCTGTCATCGCATATGCGGTAATCCGCAGCCATCCCAGCGAAAAGGGCCTTCACGCATGGGGGACTCCCCAGGGCGGGGAACAGTCTGATGAAGTAGAGGAGGATGACCCTTCAAAGCTTCCTGGCGCGGATTTTAATACGTCCATGAAAAATATTAAGCTTTACAGCGCGTACGCCTGGTGTTTTATCACCGGCATCATTGTATATCCGGTGGTTGGTATTTTTTCCGCCCAGCTTACGGATATTGGCCTGGATGCCGCTGCGATCAGCAATGCGGTGGGGATCATGAGCATCGGCTCCCTGGTTCTTCTGATCCCATTGGGACAGGTGATCGACAGATGGGGGATCCGGCCGGCCACCGTGGCCTGTGTATTGTCCTACCTGGGAACCATCGCCCTGCTGCTCACCGTATCCCCGGCGACTCCGGTTCTCGCAACGGTTGCCGGATTCCTCATGGGGGCTGCGATCCTTCTTTTTACGATCCTCCCGCTGTTTATGAAAGAAGTGTTCGGATTCCGGGAATTTGCAAAGTTTATGAGCTATTCTGTTATTTTCCGCACGGTGGGAAATGCGATCGGTTCGCCGATGTTAAACTTTGTGTATGATTACGCTGGTTCTTACCGGATCGTCCTGCTGGTGTTTGCAGGGATCTCGCTGCTGCTATTACTTTTTGGCTGCATAGCCACCAGCAAAAAGAACCCCTTGTGGGTGGAAACCCGTCCGGGATATCCGGGATATGTTGAAAACTAAATAAAAAACCATAAAAGGAGATATCACTATGCAGTACACGCGTTTATTAGGAAAATATGCTTCTGAACTGAAATATGAGGATCTGCCCGCCGAAGTCATTGAACAGGCTAAAAAGATCACGCTGCACACCATTGCGGTTGCCATTGCAAGCATGAATGTACCCACTGCGCAAAAGGCCGTGGAAATGGTGCGCAGAAAAGGCGGGACTCCTGAGGCAACTGTCTGGGGAACCGATCTGAAGGTTCCTGTGGAAGAAGCAGGCTTTGCCAATGGTACGACCGCGGATACTCTGGACTGGGAGGATTGTACCTGGACCGGACATGCGTCAGCCGGGGCGATACCGGCAGCCTTTGCCATGGCGGAACAGCAAAAGGCATCGGGAAAAAGGTATCTGGAGGCGGTGGTTGCGGCTTATGAAGTGTATCAGCGCATTGCGATGTCCGTGCAGCCGGACCTGTCCAATTACTTTGGAAAAGGAAAAGGCTGGGGGCTTGTGTGCTGGCAGATTTTTTCCTCCACTGTTGCGGCCGGCAAAATACTTGGGTTTGACGGAGATCAGATCGCGGCAGCCATTACAAAAGGCGCTTATCTTACCCCTCTTACCCTTGGTGATACCGGACTGACGGACACGTATCATGTGGCCCACGGGGTTTCTGCAAGATGCGGTATCAACAGCGCGCTGTTGACCAGCATCGGATTCGAGCCTTATCTGGATGGGCTGGATGGAAACAGCGGTTTCTGGAGACAGATCTGTGACCGTGTTGACTGGGATTGGCTGGATCGGGATTTGGGCAAAGATTACCTGATCATGCAGACCCTTCTGAAACATTGGCCTGTAAATGTATGGATCGAAGCGCCTCTGGACGGACTTGATAATCTTTGCAGAAAGTACCAGTTCCGGACAGAGGAGATTGCTAAAATACGCGTGTCGCCCCAGCTTGACATCTATACGGATAAAGGGATGAGCAGGCCGTATGTGTTCATGCAGGCGCAATACAGTGTTCCCCATTGCTTTGCAGCTTATTTGGACAATCCATTTCCGTCCGAAAACTGGTTTACCCAGGAGAGCAGACAGCCGGAAGGGCGTATTGCAGAACTGTCGCGCCTGGTTGAGTTTTTTGGCCCTGAGATGGATCGCTATGAAGCATTTCTTATTTTTATGGATCGTGATTTTCCTGAAACAACAGTTGAGGTCACTTTAAAAAATGGTGCCACTGTCACAGAAACGCTTAAATATCCAAAAGGCCATCCCAAGAATAATTATACCTTTGAAGAGGAACGTGAACATTTTATGGCGCGTACGGCCCCGTATATCGGAGCGGAAAAAGCCAAACAGTTTGTGGATGCAATTGAACACCTGGAGGAATATTCCAACGTATCAGAGGTTGCAAAGTACCTGATCCGGGAATAAGAACGGTATTGCAGCCGGAAAATACTGTCCCGGCTTCCGACTGCAATCTTTCATGGAATGAGGAGGTATCTGTTCATGTCTGGTAATACTCATGATACAAAACAAAAGTTAACTTTTTCCGAATGTTATTCCACGGGCATTGGAATGGTAATCGGAGCCGGAATCATCACAATGACAGGTGTTTGCATTGGTTTTACCGGCAGCGGTGTTTTCATTGCCTATCTCATTGCAGGCGTTGCCGTATTTTTAGCAAATGGTCCCCTTTTGCTGGCAGCATCCGTTTTGCCGCGTACCAGCGGCAATTACGTATATGCCAGTATACTGAACCGGAAACTGGGAGGCATTTATGCCTGTATCATCTTTTTAACAGATGTAACCATTGGTTTTATGGGAGTTTCTTTTGCCAATTATCTGGACAGTATTTTTCCTGTTAATAAGACTGTGATCGCTTTGGTGGTCGTGACTGTTTTCTTTATAGCAAATCTTTTTGGGGGTAAAAATGTGGCAAGGCTCCAGACAGCCCTCAATATTATTTTAATTCTTGCATGGGGAAGCTTTCTGATTTTAGGACTTCCAAAAGTTAATATTGATAATTTTACCATTGACAAAATGTTTCTCAACCGGGCGCAGGGGATGAAGGATTCTGTTACAATGCTGGTTTTTGCAATGGGAGGCGGCCTTTGGCTGACCAACAGCGGAGGGCGTGTGAAGAATCCCCACCGGACCATTATACTTGGCAACCTTGCCATCACGGGAACCGCCATGGTGCTGTTTTCCTTGATCGCAATCGTGGCAGCCGGTGTTTTACCCTTGAGTGAAACCGCAAACCAGCCCCTTACCCTTGTGGCAAAAACAATTTATCCGGGAAACAGTTATCTGTTTTTTGTTGTAGGCGGTGCGCTGATCGCCCTTGCCACGACCATCAATGCCAGTTTCCTAAACACAGCAAATGCTCTGGTCCGCAGCAGTGAGGAGGGATGGTTTCCGGGCATTCTCGGAAGGCTTAATAAGCATGGTGTTCCGTATATGCTTCTAAGCCTGATGTTTGTTATCACCGTTATGCCCATCCTTTTAGGAATTGACACAACGCTGTTTTCACGCATGACCTCAGGCCTGACATACCTGACAAAGATCATTCCCAATGTGGCGTGTATTGCTGTTCTTTATAAGTATCCTGAAATTTGGAAAAACTCAAAGTTTCACATGAGCAAGCCGGCTTTGATTCTATTTTTAATGATCTGCTATACCGCTCTGGGATGGATCGTGTATGAGAATATGAAAAATTATCCTCCTGTGCTGCTTTTTATAGTTGCCCTGGTGCTGGCGGCAACCACGGCCTATATTTTCTGGCGTGAAAAATACCAGATCAAAATTAAAGAGGAACAAGGTTTCTCCGATACTGAGATCAGATTCTGACGCATTCCAGGCGGCTGATCTGTTTCCAAGTTTTCCGTAAAAAGGTCCGATTCCCCTTCCGGATAGGGGGGAATCGGACCTTTTTTATGGAAATTAATCCATTCCCATGTCCAAATTCCTCAAATCTTTGACAAATATTTTGTATATATCCGTTGTTTCCTTTGTATTCCTATGCTAAAATATGAAAATATGGATAATTATGTAGAAGAAAAGGAGATGCAGAAGATGGCCGCAATATCCAATGATTGGCTGCAGCCCTTAAGCAGTGAATTTAAGAAAGATTATTACAGGAAACTGTACCAGACCGTAAAGCACGAGTATGAGACCAGGAAGGTATTCCCGGCTCCTGATGATATTTTTAATGCATTTGCCTTCACGCCTCTGGCTGATGTGAAAGTGGTGATCCTGGGGCAGGACCCGTACCACAATGACGGACAGGCCCACGGCCTGTGTTTTTCCGTGAAGCCGGATGTGGAGATCCCGCCTTCCCTTGTGAACATTTATCAGGAACTCCATGATGACCTGGGATGTTATATCCCCAATAACGGTTATCTGAAAAAATGGGCGGATCAGGGCGTTATGCTGCTGAACACTGTTCTTACGGTGCGTGCCCACCAGGCCAATTCCCACCACGATATCGGCTGGGAGGAGTTTACCAACGCGGCGATCAAGATCCTCAATGAGCAGGACAGGCCCATGGTATTTATCCTCTGGGGCAGGCCGGCCCAGTCCAAGAAGCCCATGTTAAACAATCCAAAGCACATGATCCTGGAAGCGCCCCATCCCAGTCCCCTTTCCGCGTTCCGTGGATTTTTTGGCAGCAGGCCGTTCAGTAAGACCAATGCCTTTCTTGAAGAACACGGCCTGACGCCTGTGGACTGGCAGATCGAGAATCTATAAAACAGGTATAGTGACCGAAAAGATTACATAAAATGTACAGCATGCAGCCGGAGCAATGCAGTCATGCGGTAAGGAGAATTTATGACTTTAGTTGAAGTGTTGAAGATAATTGTATTGGGTATTGTGGAGGGCTTTACGGAATGGCTGCCCATAAGCAGCACAGGGCATATGATACTGGTGGATGAGATCATCCGGTTAAACCAGCCGGATGCGTTTAAGGACGTGTTTCTGGTGGTGATCCAGCTGGGGGCTATCCTGGCGGTGGTGGTAATGTATTTCCATAAGCTGAACCCGTTCAGCCCTACCAAGAGCAGCCGCCAAAAGGATGCCACCTGGGCCTTATGGATCAAGATCGTGATCGCATGTGTGCCCGCGGCCGTGCTGGGGCTTCTCTTGGATGACTGGATGGAAGCCCATCTGTTTAACGCCTATGTGGTGGCGGCGGCCCTGATCATATACGGCGTGCTGTTCATTGTACTGGAGAACAGCAGCGTCTGCTCCAATCCGCAGATCAATAAGGTGGGGCAGATTTCAGCCAAGACAGCCTTTATGATCGGCATGGTCCAGCTGCTGGCCCTGATCCCGGGAACCTCCCGTTCCGGCTCCACCATACTGGGAGCCATGGTGCTGGGCTGCTCCAGGGGCGCTGCTGCCGAGTTCTCATTTTTCCTGGGGATCCCGGTCATGTTCGGAGCCAGCCTTTTAAAGCTGGTGAAATATTTTGTGGCAGGCAATGTATTCACCGGCCCACAGATCTTTTATACGGTCCTGGGAATGCTGATCGCCTTTGTGGTCTCCATCTACTCCATCCAGTTCCTGATGAGTTATGTGCGCAAGCATGATTTTAAGTTCTTTGGATATTACCGGATCATACTGGGCGTGATCGTATTGGCTTATTTTGGAATAACGGCATTGGCCAGTTAACTGGTTTGCAAACGAGTTGAAGAAGTGATGCAAACGAGTTGCAGAAGAGTTAAAAAGAGAAAAGAGAGTTGTCCCGCCGGCGTCCTATACGCCGGCCTTTTTATATCTGATATTTACATCCAAGTACGCCCGGCTTCCCCAAGGCGGATTGAAAAAAGTGATGGAAATAATTTCAGCCGGAAACAAAACACAGCGCCCAAACTAACTGGCAGCTGCGGTTTTGCTTCCGGCTGAGGCGATAGTCAGGAATGATTTCCCGCTTAGTCCAGATTATCGGCGATCTCGTACAACAGCCGCTCTGAGTCTTCCCAGCCCAGACAGGGGTCTGTGATGGATTGGCCGTAGCAGTGCTGGCCGATCTTCTGGCTGCCCGGCTCGATATAACTCTCGATCATAAGTCCCTTGACCAGCTTTTTGATATCGCTGGAATGACGGCGGCTGTGAAGCACTTCCTTGGAGATACGGATCTGCTCCTTGTACTGCTTGTTGGAGTTGGAGTGGTTGGTATCCACAATGCAGGCCGGGTTCTTCAGATCTCTCTTGGCATACAGGTCAAAGAGCAGCTTCAGGTCTTCGTAGTGGTAGTTGGGAATGCACTGTCCCCTTTTATTGACAGCTCCCCTGAGAATGGTGTGTGTCAGCGGGTTCCCCGGGCACTGCACTTCATTGCCCCGGAAGATAAAATCATGAGGCAGCTGGGCGGCCACCACGGAGTTGAGCATAACGGTCAGGTCGCCGCTGGTGGGATTCTTCATGCCCACAGGCACATCACATCCGCTGGCTACCAGGCGGTGGTACTGGTTTTCCACAGAGCGGGCGCCCACTGCCACATAGGCCATCATGTCGGAAAGATAGTTCAGGTTGTCGGGATAAAGCATCTCGTCAGCGGTGGCCAGACCTGTCTCACGCAGAACCCTCATATGCATGTGGCGGATGGCCAGGATGCCCTCGAACATATCGGGCTTCTTCTCAGGATCGGGCTGGTGCACCATGCCCATATAACCCTCGCCCGTGGTCCGCGGCTTGTTGGTGTAGACACGGGGAATGATGATGAGCTTGTCCTTTGTTTTTTCCTGAACCTTAACAAGGCGTCCCGTGTAATCGCACACGGATTCCTCATTGTCGGCAGAGCAGGGGCCGATGATCACAATAAACTTGTCGCTTTCCCCGGTGAATACCTTTTTGACATCCTCATCCCTCTGCTGTTTGATCTGTGCCAGCTTCTGGTCCAGAGGGAACTGTTCCCGTATCTCTGCCGGAGTCGGCAGTTTGTTAATAAACGTGAATCCCATTTTCTATATCCTCCCATGTATAAATACCGTGCCGTTATGCGTGGGATCGATCTATATGTAATGCCCCCAGCGCACGGATATGTTCCAATGCTTCATTATAGTATAGAAACAGGGATTCGTAAATAGTGAATCCCACGAAAATGTTGACAATAAAGGCATTTCCAAGTATAAATAGAGACATGGCGGTTTTGGGAGACAATACCTGACCGGGAGATAATACCTGCCGGGAGACAATACCTGACCGGGACACGATCCATAGCCGGGGCACAATACATAACCAGGAGACAGTACATAACTATGAAGACAGGGAACAGACAGACCATGGGGACGATCATGGCGCTGGCAGGCGGCATATGCTGGGGTTTTTCAGGATGCTGCGGCCAGTTCTTATTTGAGCAGAAGGCGGTACAGGCACCGTGGCTGGTGACCGTGCGCCTTTTCTTTGCAGGCATCCTTTTGATCCTGACAGGATTTAAGCTGAACGGAAGGGAGAATCTTAATATATTCAGAAAAAAACAGGACGCACTCCATCTTCTGGCCTTTGCTATTTTTGGCATCACCTTCTGCCAGTATACGTATTTTATGGCCATCCAGGCATCCAATGCGGGAACCGCCACGGTGCTGCAGTACCTGTCGCCGGTACTGATCCTTTTGGTGGTGTGCATCCGTGGAAAACGCCTTCCCAAAGGCCTGGAGCTGGGGGCCATCGGGCTGTCGCTCCTTGGCACCTTTGTCATAGGGACCCATGGGGATATCCACACCTTCCATATCTCGGGGGAAGCGCTGTTCTGGGGCCTTTTGGCCGCTGTCAGCTCCATGATCTATACCATGATACCGGGCGGTCTGATCCTCAAATATGATATCTACCAGGTACTGGGATTCGGCATGTTCATGGGCGGCATTGCCATGGGAATATTCGTGCGTCCGTGGACCTGCGCGCCGGTGTGGGATACGGGAACCGTTGGCGCCCTGGCCGGCGTGATCGTGGTGGGGACAGCCCTGGCTTTTGGTCTGTTTTTGCAGGGGGTCAGCCTTATAGGCCCTTTGCGGGGAAGCATTATGGGGAGTGTGGAGCCGGTGTCCGCGGTCATTATTTCCGTGTTTTGGCTGAACACGTCCTTTACCCCTGCTGATTTTATTGGGTTTGCCCTGATCCTGGGAGCTGTGTTTGTGCTGACATTTTCACAGAGACCCGAATCCCTAAAAAAGGCGGATGCAGGGATAACAGACGGTATTTAGGGCTTGACAAAACAGGGAAGCCTGTCTATAATGGGGATAATTTCATGAATTGGCTATGACGGGAACAAGTAATGATCTGCAAAAGCATACAGAAAGCAGCCGGGTGATGAGAGGCGCATGGAAAGCAGGTCATGAATACATCTTAGAGCTTCACACCCAACGGCGGCTGCCCAGTAGGCTGTGACGGATCCTGCACACGTTATCGTGCTAGAGTATAAAGGAGAGGCATGCACTCCAGTACTCGAAGAGGCGGGCAGCGTGAGCTGTCTGTAAACATCAGGTGGTAACACGGAGCACATGGCTTCGTCCTTTTGAATCAAGAGGACGGGGCTTTTTTAGTACTCAGGAAAACATCTCCCCCTCCCGGGGAAATGCTGCCTGATAGAAAAACGTAAGAATCAAGCCCTTGCATGAAACAGGAAATATGATAAAATATTTAGAGTAGGAAGAGGAGAAAACACCATGCAGATTTACGAAGAATTAGTTGCCAGAGGCTTAATTGCCCAGGTCACAAACGAAGAAGAAATTAAGAAAATGGTAAACGAAGGCAAGGCTGTATTCTATATTGGCTTTGATCCAACGGCTGACAGTCTCCATGTAGGGCATTTTATGGCCCTGTGCCTGATGAAGCGCCTGCAGATGGCAGGCAACAAGCCGATCGCCCTGATCGGAGGAGGCACCGGCATGATCGGAGATCCGTCCGGACGTTCCGACATGCGTACCATGATGACTCCTGAGATCATCCAGCACAACTGTGACTGCTTTAAGAAACAGATGAGCCGTTTTATAGATTTCTCTGAAGGCAAGGCGCTGATGGTCAACAATGCGGAGTGGCTGTTAGAACTTAACTACATTGATTTTCTCAGGGAAGTGGGACCCCATTTTTCCGTCAACAACATGCTGAGGGCTGAGTGCTATAAGCAGAGGATGGAGAAGGGATTAAGCTTCCTGGAATTCAACTACATGATCATGCAGAGCTTTGATTTCTATGAGCTGTTCCAGCGCTATGGCTGCAATATGCAGTTTGGCGGTGATGACCAGTGGAGCAACATGCTTGGCGGCACGGAGTTGATCCGCAGAAAGCTGGGCAAGGATGCCCACGCCATGACCATCACGCTGCTGCTCAACTCTGAGGGCAAAAAGATGGGCAAGACCCAGTCCGGCGCTGTCTGGCTGGATCCCAATAAGACATCTCCCTTTGAGTTTTACCAGTACTGGAGGAATATTGCGGATGCGGATGTACTCAAGTGCCTGCGTATGCTTACATTCCTTCCGATTGAGCAGATTGATGAGATGGACCAGTGGGAAGGCAGCCAGCTGAATAAGGCCAAAGAGATCCTTGCATATGAACTCACCAGCCTGGTGCATGGTGAGGAAGAGGCAGCCAAGGCGCAGGAAGGGGCAAGAGCCCTGTTTGAGTCCGGCGGCAACACGGCTAACATGCCCACATACCAGCTGACAGATGAGGACTTTACCGATGGCGCCATTGACGTGCTGGGCGTGCTTCAGAAGTCAGGACTTTGTGCTTCACGTTCAGAGGCAAGAAGAAATGTGGAACAGGGCGGTGTATCCGTGGATGGGAATGCTGTAAAGGATATCAAGGCAGTTTTCTCAAAGGACCAGTTTGCAGGCGAAGGCCTTGTGTTTAAGCGCGGCAAAAAGAATTTTATGAAGGTCATTGCCAAATAAAAAGTCCTGCGGAGTCAGAAGATTGAGAGGAGGGTGCCGGATGAGCGGTTTCAGACCGGTACGGCAGCTGGGAGCATTTGTGGCTGCAGCTGTCCTAAGTATAGGCTCGGTGTTTGTTTCGGAAGCAGCAGCCGTAAAGCCACAGGTGCCTGTATCCATGCACATGGATATCAACAGCAGAAGGACATCCATCTATGATGGGTATTCCACCTATGTGCTTGGCTACAGGGCATCGGAAAGTGATACATTCACGGTTACAAAAGACAGAAACGACATCAATCTTGATGACGTGACAATGAATTATTATCTTCTCACCTATGACGGTGAGACACAAAAGTATCTGGAATGCACGGTTTATGGCCTGAAGGAGGGAACTCATTATCCCATTGTCCGGCCGGAGACCGTGGAGCGGGAAAAGGCAGCAGGCAATCTCTATGAATACCTAAACCGCTGTTATGTGGTGGAATTCTGTTATGGGGATGCCAGGTCGTCCATGTATTTTTCCGTGTTTCCCGAGGAGGATATGAATGCATACCGCAACATCCTTTTGGGAAAATGGAAAAAAGAGACCCGGGGATGGAAATATGAATATCAGGACGAGGTTCTCACGAACTGGGCCCTGATCAATGAAAAATGGTACTATTTCGGCGCAGACGGATATATGAAGACCGGATGGCAGGATTATAAGGGAGATGTATATTACCTGAGCCCTGACAGCGGTGTGATGCGCGCGGACTGTACCATTGACGGATTCCGTCTGGATTCCAGCGGTAAACGAGTGGATTAAAAACATGAAAAAAGCTGTACCCGGCAGGTATGATGTGCCGGATACAGCTTTTTTATTGCAGATATGTGCTGAGAATATGTGCTGAAAATATGTGGTGCAGATATGTTTTAAAATGCCAACAGCCCCAAATGTTCCAGCAGGATCTTAAGCCCCATAAGGATCAGAATGGCGCCTCCGGCCAGCTCCGCCCTGGATTTGTATTTGCAGCCAAAGGCATTTCCAACCTTTACGCCCACCATGGACAGGGTAAATGTGACAGCGCCGATAAAGGACACGGCAGGAACAATGTCAACGTTCAGGAATGCGAAGGTGACTCCCACGGCCAGAGCATCGATGCTGGTGGCCACGGCCAGAAGGACCATGCCGCGCACATCCAGGGACGCGTTGGCGCAGGACTCGTCTTTTTCAAAGGACTCCTTCACCATGCCGGCGCCTATGAGGACCAGAAGGAGGAAAGCCACCCAGTGGTCGTAGGCACGGATAGCCATGCTGAACTTAGAGCCCAGGAAGTATCCCAACAATGGCATGGCGGCCTGGAATCCTCCAAAGTACAGACCCACGATTAGCGCACCCTTCCAGCTCATCCTGGGCATGGCCAGGCCCTTACAGACAGCAACAGCAAATGCATCCATGGACAGGCCCACGGCAATGATGAATAACTCGGTTAATGACATAGCAGATCCTCCCGTTATTGGTTTAATATATGGAATGGCGTATAAAAAAAGACCCATCTACAGCTCTCTTGCCGTAGATAAGTCTCATTATTTAAAATAAAGCCAGATAGAATCTATCAGCGTGTTGACCTTATTACATGCAGCGCATGCCAATTACTCCCTTATCACTTGCTACATTTTACGTGACATTGGAAGAAAAGTCAAGAATAATTCTCAAAAAAGATCTGAAACAGCGTTTAATTCGTTGATTCAGACCATTGTAAAAAAACAGCCCCTGTGCTAAACTGATAAGAACGTACCGATACTGCGGAAAACAGCAGAAAAAAGGAGTATACAGGGAGTTTACGCGAGATGAAAAAGTCATATGAAATAGACATGTGCAACGGTCCGCTTTTGGGCAAGATCCTTTTATTTTCCGTGCCTTTAATGATGTCAGGAATCCTGCAGCTTTTGTTTAATGCAGCGGATATCATTGTGGTGGGACGGTTTGCAGGCAGCAGTGCCCTGGCGGCAGTGGGATCCACCTCGGCCCTGATCAATCTGCTGATCAATGTGTTTGTGGGCCTGTCCGTGGGTGTCAATGTCCTGGTGGCCAAGTACTATGGAGGCCGCAGGGAAAAGGACATGAGCGAAACGGTCCATACGGCCATTACCACAAGTGTCCTCAGCGGACTGTTCCTGGTGGTCTTAGGCCTGGTGGCAGCCAAACCTCTGCTGCACCTGATGGGGACTCCCGATGATGTGCTGAGCCAGTCCGTGCTGTATATGCGGATCTATTTTCTGGGAATGCCTGTGCTGATGCTGTACAACTTCGGCGCAGCGATCCTGAGAGCCATCGGGGATACCAGGCGCCCTCTTTATTTCCTGTTTGCGGCCGGTATAGTGAACGTGGTTCTGAACCTGTTTTTTGTGATCGGCCTTGGCATGGGGGTGGACGGTGTGGCGTGGGCCACGGTTATATCCGAGCATATATCGGCCCTGCTTGTGTTAAAGAGCCTGATGGAAGCGCCCGGAGCCTTGAAGCTGTCCCTTAAGAACCTGCGGATCCATCCCAAGAAGCTGAAGCGGATCATAAAGATCGGACTTCCGGCAGGAATGCAGGGAGCCATATTCTCCATTTCCAATGTGCTGATCCAGTCCTCGGTCAATTCTTTTGGCTCCATTGCCATGGCGGGAAATACAGCATCCTCCAATATAGAGGGGTTTGTGTATACGGCCATGAACGCGGTGTACCAGACCAATCTAAGCTTTACCAGCCAGAACCTGGGCGGCAGGAAATACAGCAGGATCAATAAGATCATGTACATATGCCTGGGGGTGGTCACCGTAGTTGGCCTGTCCTTAGGGCTGACGGCCGTGCTGGGCGGCAGGATGCTGCTTGGGATCTATTCCTCTGACCCGGAAGTGCTGCGATACGGTATGCTGAGGCTGGGGATCATCTGCACCACCTATTTTCTCTGCGGCATCATGGACTGTATGGTGGGAAGCCTGCGCGGCCTTGGTTACTCCATTATTCCCATGTTCGTTTCACTGACAGGGGCCTGCGGATTCCGTGTGCTGTGGGTGTTCACTGTATTTGCAGCATATCATTCCCTGGATGTCCTATATCTGTCATATCCGGTGTCCTGGGCCATCACCGCGGCAGCCCACATGATCACCTTCCGCAAGATACGCCGCAAGATTCCGAAACAGGATGCAATGCCCATGATTTAGATGCCAATAAAAGATGCAAAAGAAAGGTAACATTACTCTATGCTGTTCAGCTCACTTACCTTTGTATGGTTTTTCCTTCCTGCTCTGGCCCTGATCTATTACCTGATGCCGGGGCGGAAACTTAAAAATGCGATCCTGCTGATCGCCAGCCTGATATTCTATACATGGGGGGAACCCCGCTATGTGGTGCTGGTGCTTTTATCCATTCTGGTCAATTATGTATTTGGCCTTGTCATTGCGGGCCTTGACAGAGGGCCAGGTGTGAAAGCATCCGATGAAAAAGGGCCGGGAGAAATGAAACCGGACAGGAAAAGGCTGGGCAGGAAAAAGCTGGCCCTGGCCGTTTGCGTCATAGCAAACATCTGCCTGCTGGGGTATTTCAAATACTTTAATTTTTTCCTGGAACTGGTTTATACCATTGCGGGAAAAGATGGATTTACACCCAGGAACATTCCTTTGCCCATCGGCATTTCCTTTTATACCTTCCAAGCCATTTCCTATATAGCCGACATATACCGGGGCGTAAAGCCGGTGCAGAAAAATATGTTCAGGCTTGCCCTTTATATATCGCTGTTTCCACAGATCCTTTCAGGTCCCATTGTAAGATACAATGAACTGGAACCGCAGATCACGGGCCGCAGGGAGAGCATTTCCATGCACGCCTACGGCATCAAGCGGTTTGTCTGCGGACTTGCCAAAAAGATGATATTTGCCAATATGTTTGGACAGGTGGTGGACCGGATCTGGGAACTTCCCCTGGAGCAGCTGGGCACGGCCATGGTGTGGTTTACAGTCATTCTATACAGTTTCCAGATTTATTATGATTTTTCCGGTTACTCGGATATGGCCATTGGACTGGGGCGTATGTTTGGCTTTACCTATCAGGAAAATTTTAATTTCCCCTACCTGTCCGCCTCTGTCAGTGAGTTCTGGAGGCGGTGGCATATATCCTTATCCACCTGGTTTAAGCAGTATCTCTACATTCCCCTGGGAGGCAACCGCAAGGGCCTTAATAGGACCTGCGTCAATCTGTTTGTGGTGTTCCTTGCAACGGGACTGTGGCATGGAGCCAGCATGAATTTTATCTGCTGGGGCATCTATTACGGGATATTTATCGTGGCGGAGCGTCTGTGGATCGGAACGCTTTTGGATAAGAATCCATATAAGGTGCTGAACCACGTGTACGCACTGGTGGTGGTAGCTTTCGGGTGGCTGCTGTTCCGTGTGCAGAACCTTCACCAGGCCAAGGTCATGGTCACTGCCATGCTGGTTCCAAAGGCAGGCCTGTGGAATCTCCGTATTTTTATGGACAATCGGATCATTTTCCTCCTGATACTTGCAGTATGCTTTTGCGGTCCTGTTCAGCAGCTGTTTCCTGGGCTTAAAAAGCGGCTGTTTGATGAAGAGCGCATGGGGGTATTGGATGTGGCGGTTATGGCATTCCTGCTCCTTCTCTGTACAATGCTCATGGTCAGCAGTACCTATCAGGCGTTTATCTACTTCAGATTCTGACATACATAAGGGAGTACATTTATGATAAAAAAGATTTTGATCGGGGGATTCTGGGCGCTTGTGCTCCTTCCCAACCTGCTGTTTATGCTGGCCGGGGGCAAGGGGGATGGCGGGGGGACGGAGAACCGGACCCTTGCGGAATTTCCTGTGTTTGAAACGGATACATATGAAACATTTCCCTCAGCGGTGGACAGTTACATCAACGACCATGCGGCTTTCAGAAACCGCTTTCTCAGCGCCAATTCAGTGCTGAACTTAAAGCTGTTCGGATATGCGGATAACCAGGATGTGATCAGAGGAAAAGACGGCTGGTATTTTTTTGCAGGAGGCATGAGCCTGTACGATGCGCTGGGCACGGAGCCCTTTTATCCGGATGATGTTGCATGGATCGGGAATCAGATCATACGGGCGGCAGATTATTATGAGAGCAGGGGGATTCCGTTTATCGTAATGATACCGCCTAATAAAGAAGGCGTTTACAGGGAATACATGCCGGATTGCTACGGCCGCGTATGGGAGGGGAACAGGCCGGCCCAGCTGGAAGAGTATCTCCGTGAACACTCCGGTATCACGGTGCTGGACCCCAGGGAATATTTTAATGCCAACAGGGACTATACCTGGTACTACAAGACCGATACCCACTGGAATTTTGCAGGGGGATACGTGGGAACGCAGATGATCATAGAAGCCCTGGGCGGTACGCCGGTACCCATTGAGGATGTGACCGTAACGTATGAGCAGGGGACTCCCGGGGATCTGGTGAACCTGTTCCATTTGCCGGAACGGTTCTGCAGTGAAGAGAATGCGGTGGTGACCGGTTACAGGGATGAGCTGACAGTCAATGCAGAGGATGTGAACGGGGATAAAAACATACTCCATATGTCCACCCCGGGAGCTCCGGACAAAAGGCGGATCGCGGTTATCAGGGACTCATTTGGAACCGCATTGATGGATAAACTGCCCAGATATTTTGCAAATGTGGACTTTTACCACTGGCAGGCATTTGACTATACTATGCTGGAGGAGAATCCGCCGGATGCCATTGTGTACCAGATCGTGGAGAGGGATCTGACCAGGATTCCACAGGATGTGGAAAAGATGCTGCCTCCCTTGGACGCGGAATGATTTTTTAAACTACTTCTTTTGTAAATGGATAAAATATCGTATAATCAGATGGGATAGCATGTAATGCTGTGCAATACTCAATATAGAAGCAGAAAAGGAGAAGGAACGTACATGAAGATTTTGAATTATGGCTCATTGAATATTGACTATACCTACAGTGTGGATCATTTTGTAAGGGGTGGGGAGACATTGTCGTCAGACAGCATGAATGTATTTTCCGGCGGAAAAGGGTTAAACCAGTCCATTGCCCTGAGCAAAAGCGGGGCTGAGGTTTGGCATGCAGGCGCGGTGGGAACAGGAGACGGGGACTTCCTGATCCGGCAGCTTCAAAGTGCCGGTGTTAACACGGAGCTGATTGCAGTGCTGGAAGGTAAGACCGGACATGCCATTATCCAGAAGGCAAAAGACGGAGGGAATTGTATCCTTCTCTACGGCGGCGCCAACCAGGAGATCACAAAATCCATGGTGGATGAAGTCATGGAACACTTTGAGGCAGGGGATTACCTGGTTTTGCAGAATGAGATCAGCGAGATCGGTTATATCATGGAAAAGGCCCATGAGAAACAGATGAAGATCGTATTAAACCCCTCGCCCATGGATCACAGGATAGGGGAATATCCACTGGAATATGTGGACTATTTCCTGTTAAATGAAATCGAGGCAGGGGATATATGCAATGAGCAGGGAGAGGGGGAAGCGCTCCTTAGAAAGCTGTCCGCCAAGTTTCCGGGAGCCAGGATCGTCCTGACCCTGGGAGGTGACGGTTCCCTTTACTGGGACGGGGAACGCCTGTTAAAGCAGGGGATCTATAAGGTGGAGGTGGCGGATACCACCGCTGCCGGGGATACCTTTACCGGATTTTTTATCGGAGGCCTGGTGCAGGGCATGGATGCCGCTGCAGCTCTTGAATGGGCTGCAAAGGCAGCGGCGATCGCTGTCTCACGCCAGGGGGCAGCTCCATCCATTCCTTCCAGGGATGAGGTAGACGGGTTCTGATCAAAGGGTACACAGAAGAATACATTAAGAAAACAGGTGATCTAAAAAGCCGTCATTCCATGTTTTTGTTTTGCCAAACAATGGAATGGCGGCTTTCATTTTATTTTTGTGTTGTTGAGAACGGAAATAAGATCATTAAGAAAAGCCGTAGGGAGTCACTGTCTACGAAAAACCGGAAATCCGCCACAGGAAGGGGGAGCAATCGTTTGATTATTCTAAAATTATCAGAATATTTAAACAATTAGTACAATAATCAAGGGTAAAATTGTATTAAAACGGAAACAATTGTAATTAATTGGATTTAAATATAAATAAACTAAAAAGATAATAAAAAAATTAAAAAAGTGTTGACAAATAGAATGCCATTTACTATAATGAAGACAACAAAAGAACAGAGAACAAAAAAGAATTCAAGGAACTGTAGACAATCAGTTCACAAGTAATAAAATCCAAGCAAAGGAGGTACGGACCACCAAAGACTTAATTTTAGTTTAATATATAGTAAAAGAAATTTTATTATATATTAGACCAGGAAAAGCCAATCTACTAAAAAGTGAAACGCTCAGGCAGTAAAGTAATTTTAAGTAATTGATTTAAAGAAACAAAAGAATCCAGTCGATTGGGAAACGATTCAAAGAGTAACAGAGTTTCAAAGATTAAAGAAGTTTTAATGTAAATGAGTAAGTTTACAAAGGAAAACCATTTAATATAAAGAAATAAGTTAACAAATTGGAAAGTTTAAAAAGCAATTGCAGTATTTAAAGAAATAATTTAAAGATACAAGCTGTTAAAAAGTGAAACATTTATAAAACAATGGATGATAACATTTTCATGAAACTATCTCAAGAGTATTAATCAAAAGATCAGATATCGGTTTAGTGATATGACGAGAAAGTATCATTAGAACGAATTAAATTAATACCGGATAGTAGGGTACAAAGAAGTAAGGAAAATGGATCAGACATAAGTAGTTAGATGAAGTAGTAAGAGCGAAGTAGCAGATAGTAGAATGGTGTAACAACTTAATATAGAAATAAAAAGAAACAATTGTTTCAGAAAAGTGAGGCTTGGTCCAATGGACGAGATAGTCTGGAGACGAGTATCGTAATCGAGAACGTGGTTAGTCAAAGATTCGATACTCGTCTTCCTTGTTGTTTAGAGCACGTTTGAAACACACACAGTTGAGACATGCTCTGAAGATATGTATATGGAATGAGTGGAATCAGGCGTTTTACAGGCCAGGGAAAAGGGAATGCTGGCAGGTAGGCGCTTTTTTGTTGGAGTTACGCTGTTTTCCTAATTTACAGTCCCTCCAGATCAAAGGGAGGGGTATACTCTTCCCTGGAGCTGCTCTTTTGCTGCATAAACCCCTGAGTCAGACCCAGTTCAATCGCTGTGTCCACCACACGGTTGTACTCGTAGGTGGTGATGCGGCGGTTCAGGCCGGGATATTCGCTGCTGTGGTGAAAGGGGGTATACTGGCTCATAAGGCTGATCAGATACCGGCCTTCAGGCAGATGATCTTTCATCCAGTGAAGCAGGGCAATGGAATCATCCTTGTGTCCGGGAAGGACCATATGGCGTATGATAACGCCCTTTTTCAGCAGGGGAAAGGAGGAGACGCTTTCCTGGCCTGGGAGGTGATCCTGGTCCGGGTTGTGATCCTGGTCCGGGTTGTGATCCTGCCATACAGGGGCGCCGGTCTGACGGATCATCTGCCGGATGGCGGCAGAGGACTGCTCAAAGTAATCAGATGCCCTGGAATACTTAAGGGCAAGCCGGTTATCATAATACTTGAAGTCAGGAAGCCATATATCCACATAGTCCTTTAGGGCCAGAATCATCTCTGTGGTTTCGTATCCGCCGCAGTTGTAGACAACGGGTATGGTAAGTCTGTCCCGCACCATATCCAGGGCAGATGTGATGTGGGGCAGGTATTGGGTGGGAGTGACCAGGTTGATGTTGTAGGCCCCCTGGGATTCAAGATTCAGGAAAATCTGCGCCAGTTCTTCTGCGGTCAGTACTTTGCCGAAATTGTCACTGCTCAGTTCCCAGTTTTGGCAAAAGCAGCATCTTAGGGTGCAGCCGGAAAAGAACACGGTCCCGCTTCCGCCTCTTTCCTGTTCAGGACCGCTGATACACGGTTCCTCCCAGTGGTGGAGGGCAGCCCTGGCAGCTTTCAGCTCATGGCCGCAGCCGCAGTAGCCGGTGGTTTCCAGGCGGTTGACACCGCAGGCCCTGGGGCATAGGGTACAGGCGGTATATCTGTCAAATGGTATGGGGATTCTCTGATTCATGGCTCATGGTTCTCCTAAATGGTATAGTCCTGCTGTTCCGGCAGGCGGTGATGTTCCCTGTATTCCTTGGGGGAGACACCGTACTCCTTTTTAAAGGCCCTGAAAAAGCTGGTGTAGTCCTTAAAACCGTACTGATGGTAAACATGGCTGATGGGCTGGTCGGACAGGATGGCGTTCTTGCTGGCATGAAGGCGCTTTTTCAGGATATACTGGTGAAGGGGGATCCCCATATTGTCCTTAAATATGTGGGATATGTGATATTTACTCACATAAAAAAAGGAGGACAGGCTGTCCAGGCTCAGATCACCCTCCAAATGCCGGTTAATGTAGTCGCAGATGTTCAGGTAGAGCACATTTTCATAGACCACTGACTTTTGGTGAAGGCTGTCATAAAGCAGCCGGTTGATATATACCAAAAATGACACGGCCATAAGTTCTGCCGTCAGGCGGTGGAAGGCGCGGCCGCTGGCCGACTCCTCGATCAGGTCCGTAAGCTTACCCTGTATCTCCTGGGTGGTGATGGTGTCGGTATGAAAACGGTAGGTCTGATGGCTCTGGGCATAGTCAAAACCATAAGCCAGCTCCTCATCTGCCTGGCGCAGTGTTTTGAAGTAATCCGCTCCCAGCCAGAATACAAAGCGGCGGTATGGTTTGTCATGGGAAAGAAATTCCGGATAGTGGGGAGTGGAGGGTGGGACCAGCAGACAGTCACCGTACTCCAGATGATAACTTTTGTTTCCCACATGGTATTGTACATCGCCTTCCAGGAAAAAATAGAATTCATAATAATCGTGTTCATGGGCAGCCACGGATTTTAAGGTAGTGTCATTGTAATAAAACAGCTCAAAGTCAACGGGCTGCATGTATTGTCTTGTATTAAAGTCCGAGGATATCTGTTTTTTCACAGGGAGTTTCCTTTCTGGGGCAGTTTGTGCGCGGGCGCAGGAGCAGGTATAAACCGTGTGGTGAGGTATTATTTTACCCAATCTTAGCATGAAACAACAACATTTGCAATATGTTGGGCAAGTATCACTATGGACGGGAATGCTGTATCTGATATAATAAAATTAAATAAAGGGACATCCATTAACCAACAATTTTAAGGAGGAGTTTATACATGAAATTATCATTCAGATGGTACGGAGAAGATGACAAGGTAACCTTGGAGAACATCCGCCAGATCCCGGGAATGCAGTCTATTGTAACAGCTGTTTATGATGTGCCGGTAGGTGAGGTATGGAGCCGTGAAAGCATTGCCAAGTTAAAAAAGCAGGTTGAGGATGCGGGCCTTGGATTCGATGTGATCGAGAGTATTCCGGTTCATGAGGATATCAAGCTGGGTAAGCCAACCAGGGATAAATATATTGAGAACTACTGTGAGAACATCCGCCGTGTGGCTGAAGCCGGTATCAAGTGTGTATGCTATAATTTCATGCCTGTATTTGACTGGACAAGAACCCAGTTGGACCATGAGCTGGGTGATGGATCCACTTCACTGGTATATTATCAGGAGCAGGTGGACGCAGTGAATCCTCTGAACAGCGACAGCGATCTGACTCTTCCGGGATGGGATTCCAGCTACACAAGAGAAGGATTAAAGGCAGTTGTTGAGGAGTACAATAACCTGACCGAGGATATGCTGTGGGATAATGTAAAATATTTCCTGGAAAGAGTGATCCCGGTTGCGGCAGAGTGTGATGTAAACATGGCAATCCATGAGGATGACCCATGCTGGAGCATTTTCGGTCTGCCGAGAATCATTACCTGCGAGGAGAACCTGGACCGCTTCTTAAAGCTGGTGGATGACAAGCACAACGGTATCACGCTGTGTACCGGTTCCCTGGGCTGCTCCGCTAAAAACGATGTGGTGAGAATGGCCGGAAAGTATGCTGCCATGGGCAGGATCCATTTTGCACACATCAGAAATGTGGCTGTTCTGGACAATGGATTTGAGGAGAGAGCACATCTGTCTTCCTGCGGTTCCCTGGATATGTTCGGAATTGTAAAGGCACTGGTGGATAACGGCTTTGACGGCTATGTGAGACCTGACCACGGACGTATGATCTGGGGTGAGACAGGACGCGCAGGATATGGTCTGTACGACAGGGCTCTGGGCGCAACATATCTCAACGGTCTGTTTGAGGCAGTGGAGAAGATGAGCAAGTAATAGACTTTCATGGATAGATCGAATAAAGGGATCAGGGTAGAGTGCGCTGGTCCCTTTTTTTACATAGAAACCATGTACAAAACCAAATGGAGGGAGGTTAAAGGTATGGTATTCGGAACGGATCTGACCGGAAAGATGGCTGTGGTCACAGGAGCGGGCGGGATTTTGTGCGGTATGTTTGCCAGGACTCTGGCAGGGGCAGGGGCATCAGTGGCCCTGTTGGATATCAATCTGGAGGCGGCTGAGAAAATTGCAGGCGAGATACGGGACATGGGCGGCACCGCCTCGGCCTATGAGGTGGATGTAATGGACAAGGATATGCTGGAAAGCGTCCATGCCAGGGTCCTGGCGGAACTGGGCCCCTGTGATATTCTGGTAAACGGAGCAGGAGGCAACCAGGCCTGCGCCAATACATCCAAGGAGTATTTTGAGATGGGCGACATTGAAGGGGATGTGGTCACATTTTTCGATCTGGAATATGGGGGCATACAGAAGGTGCTGGATCTGAATTTCCTGGGGGCATTCCTTACCTGTCAGGTGTTTGCAAAGGATATGGTGGGAAGGGACGGGTGCAATATCCTGAATATTTCCTCTGCCAGTGCGAAGCGGCCCCTGACCAGGATACCGGTATTCAGCGGGGCCGTGGCGGCTCTCAGCAATTTTACCCAGTGGCTGGCCGTGCATTTTGCCAGGGCAGGCATCCGGGTCAATGCCATTGCGCCGGGGTTTTTTGTGACACGGCAGAATGAGAGGCTTTTGTATGAGGAGGACGGCGCCCCGGCAGCCAGGGCGGCCAAGGTACTGGCCGCAACCCCTATGGGCCGGTTCGGAAAGCCGGAAGAACTCAATGGGGCCCTGCTTTTCCTTCTCAATAACGAGGCTGCCGGTTTTATCACCGGGGTGGTTCTGCCTGTGGACGGGGGATTCGGGGCAAATGCAGGGGTTTAACATGCATGTTCCGTTACGTATGTTCTGTCATACATCCCTTGAATGTCCTTTGATCCCCCTCGCCTAAGCTGCTCCTAAATGTCCGCAATACCCCAACATAAGGTTCATCAGGCAGGTGTTTTCCTGGAACGGCTGAGATATTTGGGAAGGCCCAGCTCCATGATCCGCTCCGGTTCCCCTGCAATGAGAGGCAGTGCGTACTCCAGGAATTGGGGACCGATATCCGTACCCTTTTGGGTGATCCAATCCACCGGAAAGCCCTTTTCCTTGTTGCAGACATTGCAGACATCCGTCAGCCCGTATTCCAATTCATAGGAAGGGGTATGGCGGCGGGAACAGGTGACCATGCACCCGGTGGCGCCGCCCAGCATCTGTTGAACAGCGGTTCGTCCGGACAGGACTGCTTCGTGCACATCCGCGGCAGATGCCAGCAGGCTGCTGCACCGCTGATTTACATTCAGTTCCACGGAACGGACTTTTACATGGAAGCGATTGCGCACATAGCTTTCAAGAAGCTTGGCGCTTCCAGTGAGCATTTTGTGGCCAAAGGTGTCCAGGCTGGCCTCATTGGCATATTCACAAATAAATCTTCCATGTTTATCCCTGATGCCTTCGGATACGCAGACCACCACATTGGGCTGCTGATCCAGGGCATTTTTTACATTTTCCAAAAACTGTTCCATGTCAAAGGGAACTTCCGGCATATAGATAAGGAGAGGGTTGTCTCCAGGGTGCTTTCTTGCCAGAACGCTGGCCGCAGTGACCCAGCCGGCATGGCGGCCCATAAGCTCCACAATAGTGACTGCGGGCTGCTGGTATACCGAGGCGTCCAGGCATATTTCCCTGACCGTGGATGCCACATATTTGGCAGCGCTGCCGTAACCCGGTGTGTGGTCCGTGACAGGAAGGTCGTTGTCTATGGTTTTAGGTACCCCAATGAATGATACGTTTTCATGGCGCAGACGGGCACAGCGGGACAGCTTATCCACTGTATCCATGGAGTCATTGCCGCCGATATAAAGGCAGGCGCCAATGCCCAGTGAGGTGAATTTTTCAAATAAAAGCCCGTAAACAGGGGCGTCCAGATTCTCGGGAAGCTTATAGCGGCAGGAGCCAAGATATGCCGCCGGGGTCTGCTTTAACAGCAAAAGGTCCTCCGCGGTCAGCTCTTGTGAAAGATCCATGCAGCGGCCTGAGAGGAAACCCTCGATTCCGTTTACCATGCCGTAAACCGTGTCTATGTGTTCAGGATGGGCTTTTCCCTCGGTGATGACTCCGTATAAACTGGCGTTAATGACAGCAGTGGGCCCTCCGGACTGGCCAACCAGAATGTTTTTTCTCATGATGCTTCTCCTTGATATTCTCTTTGATGTTAGGCAAGTACGCATATGAGTATATAATAAATGTAAAGACAATGCAATCCACTCTTGTAAACATGCATAGAAATGTAATCCAATTTTGTATATTATGCCAATTGAAATTGAAATGACTATGTGCTAACCTGTATACAAATTTAAAAAGTTGTATACAAGTTGATAGGTTGGAATACAACCTCGCAGCCAAAGGAGGATTTAAGTAATGGATATTCGTTATTCTGCAAACCAGAGAGATGTGAAGCGCTATACCACAGAAGAATTAAGGGATGAATTCCTGATCCGGAACCTGTATGTGGAGAATGAAGTGGTTGCCGTGTATTCACACGTGGACCGTATGGTGACATTGGGATGTATGCCCACAACCGAGACTGTTTCCATTGATAAGGGAATTGACTGCTGGAAGAATTTCGGCACTCATTTCTTCCTGGAGCGCCGTGAGGTGGGTATTTTTAATATTGGAGGCGCTGGAAAGATCGTAGCTGACGGCCAGGAATTCAACATGGGATATAAGGACTGTCTGTATATCACCAAGGGAACCAAGGAGGTTTACTTCTCCAGCCAGGATGCCTCTGCTCCGGCCAAGTTCTACATGGTAAGTGCACCGGCCCATACTTCTTTTACCACCACCTATATCCCCATTGAGAAGGCTGCCAAGAGGCCATGCGGCGCTGCCGAGACTGCCAATAAGCGCGTGATCAACCAGTTCATCCACCCGGATGTGCTTCAGACCTGCCAGCTGTCCATGGGCATGACGGTTTTGGAAGAGGGCAGTGTATGGAATACCATGCCGGCCCATACCCATGAGCGCCGTATGGAGATCTATATGTACTTTGAGGTTCCGGGAGACAACGTGGTATTCCATATGATGGGAGAGCCCACCCAGACAAGGCATATCATCATGAAGAATGAGGAAGCTGTCATCAGCCCGTCCTGGAGCATCCACAGCGGAGCCGGTACATCCAACTATACATTTATCTGGGCCATGGGCGGAGAGAACATGGAGTTCGATGACATGGATACCATGATGCCGAATCAGATGATGTAGGGGCAGACAGATAAGAATCAGGCAGATGCAGAACGAGTAGATGCAGAACATATCACAGGTTTTAGGAGGATAAGGAAATGAACGAATATTTACAGAATTTTTCACTGGAAGGTAAGATTGCCCTGATTACAGGCGCATCCTACGGAATCGGTTTTGCCATTGCAAAGGCCATGGCAGGAGCCGGTGCAACCATTGTTTTTAACGATATCAAGCAGGAGCTGGTGGACAAGGGCGTGGCAGCATACAAGGAAGAGGGAATCGAAGCACACGGCTATGTGTGTGATGTCACCAACGAAGATGCTGTGAATGAACTGGTATCCGTAATTGAGAAGGAAGTGGGCGTGATCGATATCCTGGTCAATAACGCAGGGATCATTAAGAGGATCCCCATGTGTGACATGTCGGCTGCCGAGTTCAGACAGGTGATCGATGTGGATCTCAATGCTCCATTTATTGTATCAAAGGCAGTTATCCCCAGCATGATCAAGAAGGGCCATGGCAAGATCATCAATATCTGTTCCATGATGAGTGAGCTGGGCCGTGAGACTGTTTCCGCTTATGCGGCAGCCAAGGGCGGATTAAAGATGCTTACTAAGAACATTGCTTCCGAATACGGCGAGTACAATATCCAGTGCAACGGCATTGGACCCGGCTATATTGCCACTCCTCAGACCGCGCCTCTTCGTGAGATCCAGCCTGACGGGTCCAGACATCCATTTGACCAGTTCATTATTGCCAAGACTCCAGCCGGCCGCTGGGGCGAGGCAGAGGACCTGGGCGGACCAGCTGTATTCCTGGCTTCCGAGGCATCTAATTTTGTGAACGGTCTGGTATTATACGTGGACGGCGGTATTCTGGCATATATCGGAAAGCAGCCTAAATAATAGAAAATTGGGGAAGTATCCCCAAAGAGGTGCCTCCAGGTCAGGATTTCCTGGAGGCATCGGATCAGTGACGGATAACTGTATGGGGGTGACACCATGGGAGAAGAGAATTTTAAGAACCGCGGAGAGCTTGTATTTGAGACCCTGAAGCGGGAAATCCTGGATCTGAGGCTTAAGCCTGGACAGATGATCAGTGAAAATGATATATGTGACCGCTTTGGCGTGTCCAGGACTCCTGTGAGGGATGCCCTCAGGCTTTTGCAGGAACAGGGCTTTGTGGAGACCGTTCCCTACAGGGGGACTTATGTCACTCTTTTAAGCCTGGATAATATCAAGCAGATGATCTATATGCGGGTAGCGGTGGAAACCATGGTACTCAGGGATTTTACCCAGGTCCGCACACCCATGGTCATGGAGGACATCCGGCATGCCATTGCCCAGCAGAAGGCTTTGACCCAGGAACCCGGATTTGAACCTGAACAGTTTTATCATATGGATGCGCAGATGCACTCCATCTGGTTCTGGGCAGTGAAGCGCCAGAAGCTTTGGGAAATGCTTCAGGCCCAGCAGCTCCATTACACCAGGTTCCGTATGCTGGATTTTATAACGGAGACGGATTTTGAACGCATCATAGGGGAACATGAGGAATTGTTTCAGCTGATCTCCCAGGGAGATGAAAAGGGGCTGGAGGAATCCCTCAAGGAACACCTGTATTACAGTATGAAGCGCATGCGCCATTCCATAGAAGTGGATTACAAAGATTATTTTGAAGAAGAACCAGAAGAAGGACGGTTTGTCATATGACAGGCCGTTTTATTTTATGAATATTTTGTAACAGTTCAGGCCGGCTTATCTTCTTGACCGGAAAAGCCGGTCAAGAAGCATCAGATGTCCATCCGATGTGAAAATGGGTGCAAACAGACCAATAAGCAAGCTTAACGCCCGCTTTTGCCCCCATTTTTCCGCTGTTCAGAACTGTTATAATATTTTCTTTCATCCGGATTTTCCTTTAGATAATCCTCCAGATCTTCAGGGGAGAGATGGGAGCGGACTTCCTCAAAGAAGGCTGCTCCGTCCATGGATGCAAATTCCAGAAGCCGTCTGGCCACCTCCTGATCCTCTGCCAGTTTTTCAATGCGTTCTTTGGTAAAGTAGTTCATGATTGATTCTGCCTTTCAATGTCTGATTTTGTCAGTTTATACATCCTATCTCCTATAGTATATTCGTAATTGCGAAGATATTCAATATCCTAAATCTATTTTATGCTTAATCTATCAAGCGGATTGTCAGCTGGTGCCGCAGCAAGACGCCGGGACTTACGCGAATACAGGAGTTTGGAATGATAGATTATACGCCATTTTGGAAGACACTGGAACGTTCAGAAGAAAACTGGTATACCCTGACAAAACGCCACCATGTGTCTGACAGTACCCTACACAGACTGAAGCATAACAAGGACGTATCCATGAAGACAGTGAACGACCTGTGCAGGATATTGAATTGTGATATAGAGGATATTGCGGTATATGTGGCTTCTGATCAGGACCAGAAGCTGTAGAAGGGTGTCTGAAACTGGATATGGTTGGATGGATATAGCTATCCCCGGCAGGCAGGTCGTGTGACTTGCGGATGCAGGGGATTTTTTCTGTTCCCGGTTTTATAATAATATGTTTATTTTGGGATTGCGTCTTCCAAAAAGGAGAAAACTAGTATAAAATATTTTCAGGAATTGAATAAAATGTAAGGACAGGAGGCAGGGCATGGATACAGGGCATGGAAAAGGAAAAAGTCCGGGATACTTTGGCAGGATGTGGCTATCCTGCTCCCTGGAGCAGAAGGTGCGCTATATTTCACGTTCTGCAGCCGCAGTGGTGATTCTGTCCATAGCAGCCAATATTCTGGTGGCGGGATTTGGAATGCGGGAATTCAGTTCGGTTCTTAGGAATAATTCCCAGACCCTGTCATTCTGGTCCGCTATGTCGGAGGAGAGCAATGCCTTTGTGTCCCTGGTGAATGACGGGAATGAAGAAAACAGGATGAAATTTGAGACGGCTAGGAATGGGGCTGTGTCGGCTCTTCGGTCCCTGCCGTTTGATTATGGTAAGATCGGGGCCGAGCGGTATGCGGGAACCTGGTCCATTTCCAATCTATATGAGAACTATGCCAGGGCAAGGGATGAGTTCCTTGAGATGGATGAGGACGATCAGGATTATCTGGAACGTCTTTACACCATTTACCGTGTTCAGGGATATCTGGGCACCCACGCGGCCAGACTGGAGCAGATGACCGTGGAGATGGGGAATGAGAGTTATCAGAGGCAGCAGCCTTTGCTGGTGATGGTTCCCATAATCAGTATTCTCTGGGGGGCGGCAGCTCTTTTGATGCTGAGGTGGTTAAAACAATCGGTCAGCCGCAGTATTGTGCGTCCTGTGGTGGAACTGGCCGAGGATTCATGGCGTATAGGGGAAAATGATTTCTCAGGGCCGGATATACAGGCAGAGGGGGATGACGAGATAGCAAGTCTGGTCAGGGCCTTCTGTACCATGAAAGCATCCACCAAAGGATATATCGCTGCCCTGACAGAAAAGCATGAGGCGGAGAAACAGCTGGACGCCGTGCGGCTCCAGATGCTGAAAAACCAGATCAATCCCCACTTCCTTTTTAACACGCTGAACATGATCGCCAGTACGGCCCAGATTGAGGACGCAGGCGCCACGGAAAAGATGATAACCGCCCTCAGCCGTTTGTTCCGCTACAATCTTAAATCCACCGACTCGGTGATGCCTCTGGAGCGTGAGCTGAAGGTGGTGCAGGATTACATGTATCTACAGAGGATGCGGTTTGGGCAGAGGCTTAGCTGCAGCTATGACTGCCGGCCCGACACCTTGGAAGTGCTGGTGCCATCCTTTGCCCTTCAGCCCCTGGTGGAAAATGCCATCATACACGGTATATCACCTGGAAGCCAGGGCGGGAGGATCCATATACGCTCCTGGATGAGGGGAAGGAGGCTGTGGATCTCGGTGGCGGATACAGGCATTGGAATCGATGAAGAACGCCTTGTGGAGATTCAGGAAGCATTGAAGCAGGGGGATGAGAAGGCCACCGGAGTAGGACTTGGGAATATTTACCGAAGGGTCCATGGAATGTACCAGGACGGGGAGGTGTTCCTGTACAGCAGGAAGGGCTGCGGTACTGTAGTGCAGATGGCTTTTACGGGAGAGGCGCTTAAGTGAATGGAAAGGATGAGAGCATGAGCAGGTATCGTATATTATTGGCTGATGATGAGCAGATTGAGCGGATGGCCCTTGCCAAACGGCTGAACCGGCATTTTGGGGACAGCCTGGATATCAGTGAGGCAGTCAATGGAGCAGAGGCGCTGGAGGTATTTGGAAGGGAACAGAGCCAGATCGTGATTATGGATATTTCCATGCCGGAGATGAATGGGGTGGAGGCCGCGGAGCGGATCCGGTCCATGGATGAGGACTGTATCATCATATTCCTCACCGCCTATGATGATTTTGCCTATGCTAAGAGGGCCATTGTCATCCGCGCCCTGGACTACCTGTTAAAACCCTGTGATGAGGAGGAACTGGTCTCTGTTATGGAAGAAGCCATGCGGCTGACTGACCGCAGGGAGGGACAGAAGCAGATGATGGAGGCTGGCAGGGCTGGTGGGGGAGCAGCTGGTGAGTCAGCTGGTGAGTCAGCTGGCGGGGTGGCAGGCGGAGCAGCAGGTGCGTCAGTTGGCAGGTCGTCCGGCGGAGCCGCTGTCGGGTTGTCCGGAGGGGTGCCTGGTGATCATGCCGGCGGGCAGAACCTTCCCATGGACCATGGGGAGGAAGAAGGCGGAGCCGGTCGTATGGCTCAGACCGCGGAAACCATGCGGGAATATATACGGAACAATTATATGAAGGAAATATCCATGCAGGATGCGGCCAGGGTCATGAATTATTCGGATGCCTATTTCTGTAAGCTGTTTAAACAGTGTTTTGACCAGAATTTTACTTCCTATCTTACAAATTTCCGTATCAGCGAGGCAAAGAAACTTTTAAGGAACAGGAATGCAAGTGTCAAGGATGTAAGTCTTCAGGTGGGATATTATGATTCCAATTATTTTGCAAAGGTGTTTAAGCGGATCACAGGGGTCATTCCCTCAGAGTACAGGGACAGCCTGCCATCCGGGCCGTCCGGGGAATAAAGATTTATCCTTGTGTTAAGAAAATGACAAAATCTTCTCCCCCAATGACAAACTTTTACGGTACAAATAAAATGCCCCGGGCTATATAATTAAGAAAGTGTTAAGGAAGGCGCCAACACCTTAATGTGTTCTGGATTGTACAGCTGCAGGGGTTATTTTTATGCAGTATGAGATGGAGGATTTCAGTCCAGAATAATAACAAAGGATTTTTACCGTATAAAGGGAAAGGAATGGGAAATGGTGAGGAAATTCATGAAGAAACTGGCAGCAGGTATGCTGGCAGCTGTGGTAGCTGCCGGCCTTACGGGCTGTGGCTCTGTGACATCCGGGAAGCGGATCATCCGTATCTCCCATGCACAGTCGGAAACACATCCGGAGCATCTGGGGCTGCTGGCATTTAAGGAATATGTGGAAGAACGCCTGGGAGATAAGTATGAGGTTCAGATCTTCCCCAACGAGATCCTTGGATCTGCTCAGAAGGCCATAGAGCTGACTCAGACAGGGGCCATTGATTTTGTGGTGGCTGGAACAGCCAATCTGGAGACATTTGCAAGTGTGTATGAAATTTTCAGTATGCCGTACCTGTTTGATTCAGAGGAAGTGTATAAGTCGGTGATGCAGGATACGGATTATATGGAACAGGTGTATGAGTCCACGGACGAGGCGGGATTCAGGGTGGTGACATGGTATAATGCAGGCACCAGAAATTTTTATGCAAAAACGCCCATCCATACGCCGGATGACCTAAAGGGCAAAAAGATCAGGGTTCAGCAGAGCCCTGCCAGCGTTGCCATGGTAAATGCATTTGGCGCAGCCGCTGCTCCCATGGGATTTGGTGAGGTATACACCGCCATCCAGCAGGGAGTGATCGATGGGGCTGAGAACAATGAGCTGGCCCTTACCAACAACAAGCACGGTGAGGTTGCAAAGTATTATGCCTACAATAAGCATCAGATGGTTCCGGACATGCTGGTAGCCAACCTTAAATTCCTGGAAAGCTTAAGCCCTGAGGAATATGAGATATTCAAGGATGCGGCAGCCCTGTCCACCCAGGTGGAAATGGACGAGTGGGATAAGAGCATTGAGGAGGCAAAGAACATTGCCGTAAACGACATGGGAGTGGAGTTCATAGACGTGGATGTGGATGCGTTTAAGCAGAAGGTCCTTCCTCTCCATGAGACCATGCAAAAGGAAAATCCAAAGATCGTAGACCTGTATCAGCACATTCAGGAAGCAAATGAAAAAGCAAAGGGAGGACAGTAGGATGGAAGGCATGCATAAAGTAAGAGCCGGTATTATGCGGATCCTGGGTATTGTAATCATATGCCTGTTTGCCATGATGACCGTGATCGGCACCTATCAGATCGTAACCAGATATTTCTTTAACCGCCCCAGCACTGTTTCAGAGGAGCTTTTAACTTATTCCTTTACCTGGATGGCTTTGCTTGCCTCCGCTTATGTATTTGGAAAAAGGGACCATATGCGCATGGGATTCCTGGCAGATAAGATCACTGGTCCGGCAAGGAAATGTCTTGAGATTGCCATTGATCTGCTCACATTTGCATTTGCCGGTGTTGTAATGGTGTATGGAGGTATTTCCATTACAAAGCTGACCATGATCCAGACCACGGCGTCTCTTCGTGTACCCATGGGTTACATCTATGTGATCGTGCCTGTGACCGGCCTGCTTATCATGCTGTTCAGCCTGATGAACGCGGCGGATATGATGCACAGGGACTTTAGCGGAAAGGAGGAGGCGTAAGAGATGAATATAGCAGTAGTCTGCGGACTGATCATTCTGGTACTTTTAGTTGTAATGCTTTTAGCCGGCGTTCCCATTGCGGTTGCCCTGGCAGTGTCATCCATTTGTGCGATCCTCCCTGTCCTGAATACAGGGGCGGCCGTGCTTACGGGCGCACAGCGGATATTTTCCGGTATTTCCGTGTTCAGCCTTTTAGCCATTCCATTTTTTATCCTGGCCGGAAATATCATGAACAAGGGCGGGATCGCCATCCGTCTCATTAATTTTGCAAAACTTTTCACCGGCAGTATCCCCGGCGCACTGGCACATACCAATGCGGTTGCCAATATGCTTTTTGGAGCTATTTCCGGTTCCGGTACAGCGGCGGCATCTGCCATGGGCTCCATTATCGGGCCTATCGAGGAGGAGGAGGGATATGACAGGGACTTCTCCGCGGCGGCCAATATAGCCACGGCGCCCACCGGTCTTCTGATCCCTCCCAGCAATGTAATGATCACGTATTCACTGGTCAGCGGAGGTACCTCTGTGGCGGCTCTGTTTATGGCGGGATATATTCCGGGAATCCTTTGGGGATTGGCATGTATGGCGGTTATCTTTTATTTTGCAAAGAAAAAAGGGTACCGCAGCACTATTAAATACAGTTCCAGTGAAAAGGTAAAGGTATTTTTCCAGGCTATTCCCTGCCTTTTGATGATCGTGATCGTGATAGGCGGTATTATCAGCGGTATCTTTACCGCAACCGAGGGAAGCGTGGTGGCAGTTGTGTACAGCCTGATCCTGTCCCTGTTTTTTTATAAATCCATCAAGCTGTCTGAACTGCCAAAGATTTTTCTGGACAGTGCGGAGATGACAGGTATTATCATTTTCCTGATCGGTGTGTCCAGCATCATGAGCTGGGTTATGGCATTTACCGGCATACCAAGCGCAGTGTCCGAGGCCATGCTTGGGATCAGTGATAACAGGTATGTGATCCTGTTTATCATCAATATCCTGCTGTTGATCATCGGCACTTTCATGGACATGACTCCTGCCTGCCTGATCTTCACGCCCATCTTCCTGCCCATCTGTCAGGCATTGGGGATGAACACCGTACACTTTGGTATTATGATGATATTTAACCTTTGTATCGGTACAATCACACCTCCGGTGGGGACCACGCTGTTTGTAGGCGTTAAGGTTGGAAAGACAAAGATTGAGAATGTAATAAAGCCGCTGCTCCTTTATTTTGCAGCCATCTTTGTGGTGCTGTTACTTGTATCCTATGTACCTATCCTGTCCATGTGGCTTCCGGGGCTGCTGGGATACGTGTAATGGGTGAGCCGGTGTAATATGCAAGAGGTAGAAATTGTGCAGATGACAGAATCTTTATAGATGGAAAGATCTTATAGATGAGGGAATGGAGAGTGCCGCTGCCGCGGTTTATGCATACATTGTGTGCAGCGGCAGCGGCAGTTTTCTTGTAACATATCCACCCCGCCTCTCATAAGTGAGGGAAGGATTAGAGCCCAGGTGAAAATGTTAGGGAAAACAGGTTGTAGTCCGGGCTGAATTCTGTTATAGTACATAACGTATGTTTCAATATTCAGACAGATGAGGATAGGAAAATGACGGAAATACTGATAAAGGCAGCGTCTTTTGTGGCCATAATCGTGGTGGGTTATGTGCTGAGGCGCAGGGGTTTTTTTAAGGAAGAAGATTTTTATGTATTGTCAAAAATTGTATTAAAGATCACGCTTCCCGCTGCGATCATTTCAAATTTTTCAGGGATTGATATGAAGCCCTCCATGCTTCTTCTAAGCCTGCTGGGACTGGGCGGCGGCGTGATCTTTGTGACCATGGCGTTTCTCATAAGCATTGGGAAAAGCGGAGAGGAAAGAGCGTTTCATATAATAAATATGTCCGGATACAATATAGGGAATTTCACTCTGCCTTTTGCGCAGGGATTCCTGGGGCCATTGGGAGTGGTGGCAACCAGTCTGTTTGATTCCGGTAATGCCCTGGTTTGCCTGGGCGGTTCCTACAGCATTGCATCCATGGCAAAGGGAGGCAAAAGCGGATTCAGTATCAGGCCGGTCATAAAATCCCTTCTCACATCCGTTCCTTTTGACGCGTATCTGCTGATGACAATTCTTTCACTGCTCCACCTTTCACTGCCGTCCCCGGTGGTGTCTTTTACCGGGATCATTGCCAATGCAAATGCCTTTATGGCAATGTTGATGCTGGGTGTGGGATTTAAGATGACAGGGGACAGAAGCCAGCTGGGGCGGATCGTGAAGATATTGGGAATACGGTATTCCATATCCATAGCCCTGGCATTGGCATTTTATTTTCTGCTGCCCTTTGCGCTGGAATACAGGCAGGCGCTGACCATCTTGGCATTAAGCCCCATTGCCTCCTCTTCTCCCGCCTACACAGCAGAACTAAAGGGGGATATAGGCCTGTCCAGTGCGGTGAATTCACTCTCCATCATTATCAGTGTGGTTTTGATCACCGGAACGCTGCTGATGATATTATAGCTGTTTTTTATTGTTTGCAAAAAATTTTATGGGGAGTGTATATTCTAATTGGATCGGGTGATAATATGAGTATACCTGAAAGATAAAGTAATTAATACTTATCCTCCCCTTTTTTTCAGGCCCATCGCAATGGCGCGGTGGGCCTGGATTTTTTCCTTTAAATACAAGGGTTCCCGGCTTTTTGGCTCTTGAAAGAGTTGTAAATAATTGGGAAGGATTTAGAAGAAACTGGGGCGGTTAGTCACAAATTAGTCACAAATCAGATCTTTGGAATTTTGATTTTTTGTATCTGTTTTTGCAAATCTGATAGGCTACGGTGTCCATATGTCTTATTGGTGATATCGTTTCCGAAGGAGTGTCCTAACATGCGTTTGCGATCGTTTTCATTTACCTTAAAGTCTTCACAGAGTTTGGAAAATGTATGCCGGCAGTCATGAGGCGTATGATGTGATATACCAAGTTGATTCAGAAGATCTCTTTCATCCAAGTGCTTACGGAAGGTTTGGTCGCTAGTGAGCAAAGAACCATCTCGCTCTAGTCGGCGTTTAACGAGAGGCAGGATGCCTTTATGGATGGGGACGATACGGTTCTTGCTATATTTGTTTTTGACACCTCCACGAAAGTAATTTTCTTCCAGATTAACTTCCATATTTTTATAGGCGGATATCCGAAATCCAGAGTAACACATAATCAGCAGGAATTCCACATCTTCATCATCTTGATTTTTCCATAGTGTTAGCAGTTCATCATTAGTGAATGGAACTCCATGTTCTTCCTCATCTGGTTTATTTATTTTGAGATAAAGTGAACAGTCCTCATCTGTTATATGGTATATCTTTGCATAGGCATACATTTGATGAAGGAGATTGATTACTTGCTCCAAACTAGCATACTTAAGGGGGCTATCGTCAATGACTTTTTGTAAGTCGTCATAGGTAACTTTTCGGAATTCCTTATCATGTAATGTCTTGCAGCGTTTAAATGCCCCCCTTGTTGCATTCAAGGTATGAGGGGAATAGGTCCTACTTTTATCACGTACAAATTTGTAATCATACCAGTCTCTATATACTTCCTCGAAGGTCCTACCTTTGTCTGCCTCATCAGGTCTCTTGAAACGATTGTAATCAGCCAGAATCTTTTGAGAGAGGCCTTTTAGATCCTCGCTATCTTCTATATCCAGAGTACATTCATAGCCAGGGTAGTATGTTCCCCCTTTCAGAGCCACTAAGATCGTGAATCCCTTTATCCATGCATCTACGTAACAGAGGGCGGCTGGACGTAAGGGAACCCCATCCTTAGTGAATTCAGGCGTTGGTGGATGAACTGCATAGGGGTTACGCCGGTTCTTGCCCAGATAACGTATTGTTCCAAATCCGTTGGGAAGTTTGGGATATTTAGTACGTTTGGCCATTACATCATTCCTTTCTTTTTGGGCATAAAAAATACGCCCCTTGTCAGAACGCTCCATAAATGATATAATTTGGTTGCGAAGCAAAATATATCTTCTGGGAGCGAACCCAGTAAGAGTATTATGTTAAAAGTCATTCCTGCGCCTACAGGGGTGGCTTTTTTCATTTATATGATCAAATATATCAATGAAAGATTCCGCACGCAGTCCTTGTTTTTCTTGCTGTTTTTTTGACAAAATTTTTATATCTTCCAGCTTTATTCCAGCATAGTATTGTAGGATTTCGTATTTTAGGTTTTCTATCCTATATTTCACTGCTGCTTTAGGAACAAGGTATGTATCACAAGCTATATTGACAAAATCTTCTATAGCTACCTGATCAGGATGCTTTCTGACTAGATCGTATAGCATTGGTATAAACTCCCTAAATGGCATAAGAAATTCCGCTGCTCCTTCATTTGCTTGCCATTCAAGGAACGGATCCTGATTGGGTGCCGCCACTTCATTAAAACAATTGAATGTAGATCGTCCTGTGTGCCGATGCAATGCTAGATGCATTGCTTCATGTCCACAATCAAAATTTTGCTCTCTGAATGTTCGTGCGCTGTTTAATAGTATTACATCTGGATGTGGATTTTTTCCTATTGCTGCCATGCCACGCAAACCAGGTGTTTTAAAAGGTAGAACTTCCACTTTTACACCGGTAGACTCAAACGTTTTTACAAGGTTTATTCCACATTGGAAATCTTTGAATCCCATAAAACGTTTGACCCGTATAACATTTTTGTATAGTTCTAATTTGTAATTCTGATCCAATCCTATTTCTCTCCCCTTAACCTCCTTATAGTATCAAGAGCGAGACGAATATCATCCGGGTCGATTCCACTGTCTTGGGCTTCCTTGGCGTAAGACAGGTATATGCCCTTCAAATTGCTATAAGGATTTTTGTTTTTTTCTGGTTCCTCTTTTCCTGTCATTAAATAGTCAACACTAACATCAAGAAGGTCCGCAATTTGCTGTAGCTTCTCCACGCTGGGTCTATTCTTATTAAATTTGTTGATGGAGCTTCTTGCAAATCCCAATTCCAATTCCAGTTTATTAACTGAATACCCTTTTGATTTGGCTATATCTCGAATGTTTTCATACAGTCCCATTGTTATACCTCAAAATTTTGCGCAATTAATACTTGACATACGTAAAATCTTGTGTATAATAAAGATATGAATTGCGCAAGATTTTGCGATATGCCATATTCATCGCGTATACTCTATATTAGTTGGTGGTACTTCTAATTGTAGAATATTTTACGCATAATGTCAATGGGAACCTCAAAATTTTGCGCAACAAAATAAGGAGGTGATAAAATGCTATATAGTAACATTAAAGTCCTTTGTGAATCTGCTGGTATTTCGATTTCGCAGTTAGAACGAATTCTCAAATTCCCAAGAAGTAGTATATGCAAATGGAATGACAATGAGCCGGGTATCTGGAGGGTCCAAAAGGTTGCTGATTATTTCGGCGTTCCAATTGAAAAACTTTTAGAAGATCGCTCAAAGGAGGTAATTATAAATGAAAATTTACATCATTGATGATTCACCCAATATTGTGATGCCACACAGTTACTACCGTAAAAAGTGTGAATCTTATGTCATGGAACTTGAGGTTAAAAATAATCGACACCTCTGGGGATTGTATACTGCATGTAATTCGATGGCAATGGCTTTGTATTCCCAACTTACAGGGAGACAAGCAAAAGTCACACAATTGGTTACAACTATTGAACAAGCTGAGGAACTTTTTGAGCATTTTAAAGTGTTCGCTAATGTGTGGACCTATAGAATAGTTAATTAAAAACAAACATATGTTCTAATACGGTTATTGTACCCCTATCAGCAACAGGTGTCAATAGGTAGGGGCAATAAATTAATAGAAAGGAAGGAACAAATGTGCGAGCGGGTAAAAGTATCCGATGCTGCAAAGGAACTGGGAATGTCAAAGCAGGCGGTAAGGGAACATATGAGGAGAGGTCTTTTTGATATAGGGGACTATATTCCCAAGGAAAAGACTGGTAAAAAGCAAGATGAGTTCCACATATATCGTCCAAAACTGGATAAGCACATTGGAAAAGTAAATATAGATTTACAGTAGTACTTTTTAACAAAAATGTGAAGGGGAGGTGGTTAAATTGGCATTACAAGAAAATGTCTTGGGTCATGTTAAATGGTTTGACAAAAAGAAGGGATATGGATATATCACGGCAGAAAATGGACAAGATTATTTTTTCCATTATACCAACTTGCTTAAAGATGGCTTTAAAACAACTTATCCTGGTCAGAAAGTTTTGTTTGATATAACTAATGTTCATAAAGGTGTGCAGGCTATTAATATTTTGGAAAGGGGGGATAGATAAATGGATTCATATTGGAAAGGAAAATATCGCGAATTAAAGCAACAAGACAGGACAAAGGATTTCATGATCTGTTTAAGCTGGGCTATTACATTTATTATTGCAATCGGAAATTGTCTTATCTCGTTGTTGAAATAAAAAATGCGCCAAGGAAGCTGCAACTTCTCTTCGGCGCTAGGATATTTACTCAATATAAGTATAGCACAAGAAGGAGGATTTTGTAAATGCATGATATGAGAATTTCGTTAAGTCAAGAAGAGTACCAATCTTTACTTGAATCAAAGATAAAGCTAGATATTTTAGACCGGCACTTCAGCCGCCCGGAAAATAACGCTATGTACCGTTCTGATTTTGAAACGATCACAGGCTTTGAACACACAAATTATAATCCGAAAGCGTTTGACCCAAGTAATGAGGCGCTTCCTTGCGTATGAAGTATGTAGGTATAGGACATAGGGCAGGATTTGTGATTGAGGAAAAGGATGCGTTTGAATTTGCACTTAATGCAATGCGGAATGAACCGCCAGAAGACAAACAGGCTTTCGTTGAATGGTTCTTTTCTGGGAACTACATAAGGGAGGATGGAGATGATACTGGGCAATGAAACAATATATCACGGAATCCAAGTTAGAAAGAAAATCATGGATTTCATAACCAGATATATTATCCAACATGGGTATTCACCCACCGTAAAAGAAATTGGGGATGGAGTTGGGCTCAAATCAACCAGCTCCGTACACAGCCATGTGAAGCAGCTGATTAAGGAAGGAAAACTGGAAACAGATGATCCCGGATTTCCAAGAGCCTTAAGGGTTCCCGGATATCGTTATGTAAAGGAAGATGAGGTTTTAAATGGCAGAGAATGAAAAGCAAGCATTATTACAAGAAGAGAATAAATCAGAAAACGTGGTTTCCACAGTAAAGCGTACGGCTTTAGCAACTAATCCATTCTCGGATACAGATCAGTTTAACAATATTTTCAAAATGGCACAGCTAATTTCACAGTCTGATATGATTCCGGCAACATATAAGGGAAAACCAATGAACTGCGTAATTGCACTTGAACAAGCCAATAGGATGGGGGTTAGTCCTCTAATGGTCATGCAGAACTTATATGTAGTAAAGGGGGTCCCTAGCTGGAGTGGTCAAGGGTGCATGATGATTATTCAGGGATGTGGAAAGTTTCGTGACGTTGATTATGTGTATTCTGGAGAAAAAGGAACTGATTCAAGAAGTTGCAAGGTGGTTGCAACTCGGATATCTGATGGAAAGCGGATTGAAGGAACTGAAATTACAATGCAGATGGTTAAATCAGAGGGATGGATCAGTAATACTAAGTGGAAAAACATGCCAGAACAGATGTTGGGATATAGGGCTGCAACTTTTTTTGCAAGGATGTATTGTCCAAACGAACTAAATGGATTTGCCACAGAAGGTGAGGCAGAAGATATGAATCACAAGCCTCAACGAATAGAAGCAATAAATGTATTGGGAGATACTGCACATGAATAAGGGGTTTATATTAAGCCAGGAAAACTATTATTTACCTGAGACAAATCAGCTATTCTGCTCTGCCAGTCAATATAAACAGGCGATAGGCTGTATTGGCCGTCCTGGTTGTGAGGCTACTATGTTGGCGCAGCTACGAGGTGATTGGGAATTTGAAACATCCATAGATATGCTTATTGGATCATATGTGGATGCCCGGTACGAGGGTACGATAGAGCAGTTTCAGGAAGAACATCCAGAATTGTTTGTATCCCGAGGAGAACGCAAGGGCCAGTTAAAGGCGGAATTTATAAAAGCAGAGCAGATATACCGGCGTTGCGAGAAAGATACCCTATTCTCCGCATATATGAGCGGAGAGAAACAAGTAATTATGACCGGCGAGATTGCTGGTGTACCCTTCAAAATCAAAATGGATAGCTTGCATCGAGGGAAATGTATTGTTGATCTGAAGGTGATGCAAGACCTATCAAAACAGTTTTGGGTAAGGGATTATGGCCATATGGATTTTATCACATATTGGGGATATGATATTCAGCTTGCAATCTACCAGGAAATCTATTATCAGAATACAGGAGAGCGGTTACCTACATACATATGTGCTGCAGATAAAGGCAAGGTAACGGACATTGCTGTAATCTACGTAGATGATATGCGGCTCAGGGAATGCCTGGAGGCTGTCAAGGCCAATGCTCCTAAGATTCAGATGCTTAAATCAGGCGAGATAGAACCTATACGCTGTGAACTGTGCGATTACTGCAAGTTCACAAAGGTACTGGATAAGCCTATTCATTTTTCAGAATTGACAGGAGATGTCTAATGAAAAGTACTGTAACAGAATATGATACAATCTGTTTCTTTTGCGGTGGCCTAAAGGAATGTGATCATCATTTGATTTTTGGAAATTCCCTTCGCGTACTGGCTGATCAGGATGGATTGATTATTCCGTCCTGCAACAAGAACCATAATATGGGAAGTTTGTTAGAGCGTATACATGATAATCCGGCAGCAGAAAAATTGTCAAGAATGTTGGGACAGGCTATTTTTGAACGGAATTATTGCGCACAAGGTCATAGCCTGGAGGAAGCCAAAGCGGCATTTATGCGGCGATACAAAATAAATTATTTATAGGAGGAGAACATGTCAGGAAGAGTTAAACATATGCAGCGTAGTCACTATTCATATCACAATGGAGCGGATAGTATTTATAGGAATTTTGAGAATAGAGCTTATGCTAAGCGTGTTAAGAAGGCACCTGGGATAAGCTTGGCTGAAAAGATGGCAAATACTTTACAGAAATTGAGGTTACCGGGGTTTGCCAATAAGAATGCAAAGTACGAGGGAGGAGAAGACTAATGTCAAAGGTAAATCTGGAAACATTTGCAGGTGGTGCCCTGCAGGAAAAGGTAGACCGAGCAATGGATGAGGTACTACAGAATATGCAGGATCCGAATACACCATGGAAAAATAAGAGAGGAATTACAATCAAGATTTCATTCCAGCAAAACGAAGATCGGGATGATACAGCAGTAGATGTGGTAGTTGAGAAGAAACTGGCACATTCTAGCCCCATTGTTACCCGGATGTCAATTGGAACTGATTTAGATACCGGAGAGGTTTATGCAGAAGAATACGGAAAACAGGTTAAGGGTCAGATGTCCCTTAATGACTGGAATGCAGTGCAGGAGAAGGCTGGAAAAGCAGTTGTTGATGGAAAGACAATAGATACCAGTACCGGTGAGGTTTTAGAAGAACCAACAGTTGAAAAGAACGTTGTAGTTGATTTTAGGGCCATAAGGCAGGCTTAAGAGGAGGATAAGGACTATGATTAAAGAGGCATTACAGTACATTGTAGGATTAAAGGCACCGGTGATTACTGAGATTGGAAACCAGACATATTCTGATAAGGAGTTAACGCGTATTACATTTAATCCTAAGGCCCAGGAAATAGAAATGAATACCCTCACCAGTCTTGTGGATTACATAAAAGGTAACATTGATCCTATGGCGGATAAGATGATTGTTCATGTTATGAATCCCACTAAGGTAGCACTGTATTCCCAGCTTGACAATGAAAGAATCAGGGAAAACATGGTAGTTGTAAATGCCCAGGTGCCAATGTTTCCGTTTGGAAAGTTTATAGAGCATGAGAACTTCTGTATTGGTCTGCAATCCAAATTTATGGATGATTCCGATACAGATCGGGCGTTGGTATTGAAATTTGCTGGAACGGTTGAAGATGGAACTGTGGCTGAATACGGAGATGATGGGGTCACTCAAAAGGCCACTGTTAAAAGCGGAATCTCATCTAAGACAGACGCAAAAGTGCCTAATCCGGTACGCTTAAGGCCATACAGGACATTTCAAGAAGTCCGGCAGCCTGCTAGTGATTTTATCTTCCGAATGAAATCAGATAAGTATGAAGGCGTCCAGTGTGCGATATTCGAGGCTGATGGAGGAGAGTGGAAGAACCATGCAACAGCGTCTATCAAAGAGTATTTGAAAGAACAGCTTAAAGGGTATGGAAGGTTTATTATTATTTCTTAGTTGTATAGGCTAGAGCCTTTACATAGATGGTTAATGCACTTGTCCAATCTTTACCAGATATGTCACAGTATTTGCCATTGGTTGGACATGAGGGGCAGTTCCTGACCGGCTGCCCTTCCTCCCGAGGAGATGGATAATGGAACATAAATTTGTTATACGTGGCAGGTTCTATGGAGACAAGACCTTCCCAAGCTTAAATGATTATCTTCACGAATGCGGAAAGAATCCGAAGAATGGTGGAAAGATGAAACGGGATTACATGATGGTTGCATCAAACGCAATCAGGCTGCAATTAAGGCGGTTAAAAGTCAATAGGCCTATCATTCTCCACTACAGATTCTATGAGCCGCGTAAGGGGCAACGCAGGGATTTCATGAACATATTTAGTCTGGCAGATAAAGTTATTCAGGATGCCCTGCAGCAATGCAAGGTGATACCAGATGATGGGCCTGACTGGGTCAAAAACACCACCCATGAATTTTATTACACTGACAAGGAACCATGGGTTGAGGTGGTAATTGAGGAATTATGATGAGGGGATGAATGTGGCAGGAGATTATATCATTATCAGCCGAAAGATAATGGAATGGGAATGGTATAAAGACTTGAATACCAAGGTCCTTTTTCTGCACATGTTGATAAAGGCCAACTGGAAAGATGGTAGGTTCAAGGGTATAGATGTTCCGAGGGGGGCATTTGTATCATCATTGGCAATATTATCGCTGGAAACCGGGCTAACAATCAACGAAGCGCGAACAGCCATTTCACATCTAAAGTCAACAGGCGAAATCACAAGCAGTTCACACAATAAATACACTGTATTTACAATAAAAAACTACTGTCAGTATCAATGTATCCACACGCAGGAACACACTGAAACCACAGGCAGTTCACAATCAGATAACAATCAGTTCACAAGCAATCCACAAGCTATTAACAGGCAGTTAACAACAATAGAAGAAGGGAATAAAGAAATAAGGGAAGAACCTGAAGAAAGAGAAGAAGGGAATAAAAAAGATTATCGTAATTATCAGGAGATAATTACTCTGTACAATTCGCTCTGCAAATCGTACCCCCGGGTCACAAAGCTGTCTAACAAGAGAACCGCTGCTTTGAGAGCACGATTAAACAGTGGATACACGGTGGATGATTTCCGACAGTTGTTTGATATAGCTGAGAGGAGCGATTTCCTGAAGGGTAAAAACCGTAAGAACTGGGCAGCCACATTTGACTGGCTAATCTGTGATGCCAATATGGCAAAGGTTCTTGATGGCAATTACAACAACGATAGGTTTGCTTCCCGAAATGAGTCCGTCAATGTAGTAGCGGACAAGCAACGTCAGTGCCGTGAAATGATGTATGACTGGGCAATGGAGGGTGAAGAACAATGACGAGAAAGGAATTTGCTGTATTTGCAGACCGGGTAAAAGTAGCATACCCCAAGGACAACCTACTGTCATCCAAGGATGCCATGGACTGGTGGTATGATTTGTTGGGCGATCTTCCTTTCCCAGCGGCAATGAGTGCCCTTAAGCAGCATGCCGTAACCAACAAGTTTCCGCCAACGGTTGCTGAGATACGCCAAGCGGCCACAGAAACACTCACAACGGTAACGATGGATGTAGATGAGGCGTGGGGGACAGTAATCAGGGCAATACGAACATACGGCTATATGAGGGAATCTGAGGCATTGGACAGCTTTCCAGAACCGTGCAAAAGTGTTGTGAGAAACATCGGATGGCAAAATCTATGTCAAAGTGAAAATATCATGGCAGAACGTGCATTCTTTCGGGATAACTACAAAGTGAAGATGGAACGGCAGAAAAAAGAAAATGCACTTCCGTTGTCGGTGAGGAATGAAAAGGCCGCCTTATTGGAACAAAAAATATCCCAGGCTGTCTGCGCACTCACTATGAAGGAGCCTCCAAATGGATGAAAGGTATGCAGCAAAGCTTGCAAGGCACCGGGTAGATGTGGAAACGCATATGGGCTTGGAGATGACCCCGGAAGAAGTTATCCTTCGGAGACAGTACATGCGAAGTATGTTGATGGTCAATCCGATGTGGAAAGGGTGCACAGATTTGCAGATCGACTGCATGAGAATGTACAGAGCTGGGGATGACTGGTTTGTTGAGGATGTGGATTTTTATGAATATAAGCTGTGAGAAATGAGGTGTTGCTATGAATGTGGGAAGCGGAAAAATGTCAGGAAATCCAATCACAAAGGAAGAAATGGATGCCTTCAAGAAAACCATCCATATAGGTGATAAAGTAAAATATTCAGAGAAGGTTCCAAGGGATGATGGAATCAGTGGATTGAAGGTTGTAAAAACAGAGATGGAAATCAGCGGAATTTACAAATACTTTGTGACCTTAGAAGCCGGAAAAATGCATAGAAGTCTAACTTGGCCAGAACTTTTAATTTCCAAGAAACCTGGGAGGTCAGGAAAACGTAATAGGAAGGCAGCAGACGAAAGAGAACGTTCTAGAATTATTATGGAGTTATATAAATCGGGCATCAGTAGAATGAGAATTTCTGAAGAAACTGGTTATTCGTATTCTACGGTGACACAGATTATAAGCATACATACTAGGAAACGTAGGCCGTGCTATCCAGAAATAATTAAATTGAGAGAACAAGGATTTACTCTGAAGGAAATAGCCATGAAGATTGGAGCTAGTCAGACTACTGTGCAGAGAATATGTAGTGGTATGAAGTAAACTGAAAATGCCCATTTTAGCGGAGAGCGGGAACCATGGGATTAGAGGTATTTGACCATTACGAATGTGATGGACAAATAGAATTATTTGCGATACAGGAGGAAAATATGGGGACGGATAAAAAGACTGCGGAAAGATTCTATGAGAATTATAAGGCATGTCGGGACGAAGAGGAGAGAAAGAGACGCGAATGGTACGCGCTCGCCGAGATGTGGAAGAAAGATGGCTACATAGACGATGCGCTTGGAGACAGGGTAGAGGCCGCTCAAAAAGAATATGCCGAGGCGGAAAAGGAAACCAATATCTTTGCAAGGCTGGCGTTGGACTGCATCCTGGAAGGCCAGAAGCGGTAAACACAGATTTAGAGGAGGATCAGCCATGATGAATAAAAAGCGTGTCAGGGAAACAATTTTTAACCTTGTTGACCATTGGTGTTCAGAGGAGCCTATCTATAGAGCAGACTTGCCATGGATTCGCGGTCAAATTTCGTTTGCCTATATGATTGAGGCTATCACCTTATCCGAAAAAGAGGAATTAGTAAAGGGCTGTGCGGCTATTGTAAGGAGGCAGAGGAATGAAAAGAATGACAACAGAAAAACCAGCCAAAGAAATGAACATGACAGAACTGGCACATAATTGCATGTACCAAAAGGACAGATGGGCATGGTATCGGGATTATGATTCAGACATGGATCTAAGGGATTTTATCCGTAGATTTGGCCAGGCAGAGGGTGTAAGTAAACTGCCAGATGATGATGGGGACCTTGCAGAGGTTCTGATGGACGACCTGCAATATGATATCAATGACCCAAATGGACGCACTGCATTGGTATACCGTCTTATGTGGGCATTGGCTGATGTTAGGGAAGCGCTTATGAGGTATGAGGACACCGGATTGACACCAGAAGAAATCATGAATGGCAAGATGCTTACCGGATGGATCCCGGTAGCGGAGCGGATGCCAGAAGGTCGTGAGGATGTCTTGGTATGTACGGGTGATAGGTGGATTTTGGTAGCTTGGTATGGTACTAATGGACAAAGTTGGCACATAACTCCAACGGGGATTACTCATGATGATATCATTGCCTGGATGCCATTACCAGATAATCAAAACTGAGATCAGCAGTATTAAAGTTTATGTGAGGTGAAAATCATGAGAAAAACAATGATTAAGGATCCACTCACTCAGCAAGAACTGAGATGTATGGCAGGTGAACCTGTGTACTGTCCAGAGATTGATTCATACGGAATTATAAAATGTGAAACTATAGGATGCTGGGCAGACGTACCGTTTTTAGTTGGAGCATGGCATCGAGAAGGTGTTGCAGTAAATTTTGAATATAACGTTACAGAGAGAAAGCTTAAATGTTATCGAATCAATGAAAATTAACATTTCTGGAAGAACCGGAGGAAATTATGAAATACACAGTGCACTATGAGAGCAAGCCGGGAATGTGGGAAGTCTACAGAGGAACAAAAATAGTTGAAGCTGATGACAAAAAAGAATCCATCGACAAGGCATATAGGCTTATTCGGAGAGATTTTCCAGACCGTCCGCGGAGTGGCTGGCATTTTTCGGTAAACTGATAATCAGCAGTATTAACATTTTAAAAGGAGGTTACAAAAATTATGTATAAAAGCGTATATGTAAAGACTCATGAATGTTATGCAAAGGGAATTGATTGCAATGAATTCTATTTTTCCAACGTTGATATCGAAGATGAGGCAAATTTTTTGACATTATATGATAGAGACGGCACTTTAGCTTTTAAATGCCGCGTAACTGATATTGAGCGTTTTGCTAAGATGCAAGATTAGAATTTAGTGGAGGAAATTAAAGTATGTTATATCCAGAAGTGGAATTGATAAAAGAACATGCGTATTGTGTATGTGGGGCACCGAATTTTAGAAATAGTTCGGAATTTCATAAACCGATATATAAAATTTACAGTGTTACGATTCCTACCAGACCATATGGAACTAAAACACATCATTTATGCGAGGATTGTATAAAAAGGATTATGAAAGGTGTTGAGCAAGTAAACATCTGACGTTAACTTAGAATTTTCGGGAGAACCGGAGGAAAGGGTGACAATGGAGCAGCTTATAAAAGGCAGAACAGAAGATGGGAAATATTATGTCCGTCCTATAAACTGGGCAGGACAATGGGACAAAGATGGAGCCTTAGTTTATGGTAACAATCTAATCGAAACCGAGACAGAAGATGAGGCCATATCGTTCATGAAGAATTATAAACTAATTGAATTAGTGAAAGAAAATCCATCTATGCAAATAGTTCCAGTGACCTACTACGAGGTCCTTGGCGGAGACAATGGCTATTGGCTTGGACGTATTGAATCCGTGGAAATTAGAGAATATGCCATAAATGAGTGGGACGATGAGAATGCTGTCATATTTAAAGATGATGACAGCGAAAAACTTGTTGAGGCAATCGCAGAACAGAAGTATGACGGCAGCGATGAAGCTTACAAAAAAGCTGAAAAAGAAGCCGAGCAAATGTGGGAGAAAGGAATAATAATCAGAATAGGATTGTAATCGTAAAATTAATATTTAAATAAATAACTGAAAGGAGGCGGAAGCCCCGGCCGGGAAAAGATATCTGG
>NZ_JYHN01000065.1:0-16356 GCF_000954015.1 Clostridium sp. FS41 | reverse complement strand
TGTTCCCATTGTCCGGGTTTTCGGATTGCAAACTTGTCCATCCAGTGTTGCCAAAGACAACCTTATTGTCCAGTTCCCCAGCTATCAGCACGCGCTCCGTGATCGTTTGGACAGACTCTGCTGATGCGTACTCTTTCGGGGTATCCCATTTAACGATCAGCTTTGCCAGCACCTTAACGCTATATGTTTCTGACAGATCCGTGACTTCCGGGAGTTTGGTATCTATGTTGAGCAGGCTTTGATCCCGGCAATTGACATTGATCTGTATCAGTCCATTTGACACCGTAAAATCCAGAAAGACGCCATAGTGCTGCCTGACATTGCCCAGGAAGGTTTTAAGGTTATATACCCCGTTCTCCGCATCCACAATCGTACTTACCCTGACTGCAATCTTAGTATGGGTACTTGCTGACACCTGGATATAATCCATATCCATCAGGGCATCCCCACTGGATACAAAGTTATCCTTTATGACCTTAACAATGTAATCCTCCATACCGGTTGACTGGATCAGTGTCTCACCATCATTAAATATGGTAGTGTCAAACAGATTCTCCTTCTGCCGCAATGTCACCGTATATCCCGTATCAGATGGCTTCATCTCCTGGCATATCCCGAAGAATACTTGCTCCTCCCCGTCTTTGATGAGGGCATAGTCCCCATCCTCCATCTGGATATAATCAGCCACAACGATAGAGGAAGGATCTCCAAAATCAATATCCTCCTTAAACTCATAAGATGATAGAGTTTGTACGGCCTTAATAGCCAGATTATCCTTACTTAAAAGGTAAAGTATCATATCACACCGTCCTATAAAACTTATACATCACCAGTGATGTTGTATAGGCTGCCCCCGTGTCACTGGTAAAGCTTATGCTGTAATCTCCCGGCGGCACCTTAAAAAAGTTGGTATACGCAATATCAAGCAGCTGTATCATGTTGGTCTTATTCCCGTCACCGTCCACCTGGTACACATACATGTCATCATCCAGGCTGGAATACAGTATCTTTTCTCCCGGCTGGAGTATGACCGGGAATTTTATACATGCTGCCATCTCCCCGTCTTTTTCCAGGGTAACCGTTGGATTCTCGCAATACCCCTGGATCTCCAACGTAAAGGGCGCACCGACATCACCATTATTAGTCAGCATGATGGTCCTCTCGCTGTAATCGTTGTATCTGGCAGGCCACTTGATGGTATATCGTAACTCACCCTCCACGGTTGACACCACAAAGTTACTTCGGACATTGGAGTAAAACAGGCTCTTACAATAAAAATCAACCGCGCACTGCAGCACTCCCTTGTCCATCTCTGTTTTTTCCAGCTTGACCAGATCCACATCCCGGTAATAGGCCCTGGAACTGCCTGGGGTCTGATAGACAAGCCTTAGTTCCTGGCTGCTGCGGATATAGGCATTGAACTTGTTATAGAGATCATAAGGGTTCCGGCTGCCAAAAATCATGGTGCCAGAAACGGTACTCTGCTTGGCTTTTCGCTTTGTCCGAATAAAGGCGTCCCCAATGTCAATGTAATTTACTGCATATTCATAGCCCAGGCCCTTGGGCTCCGTAAGGAACCCTGTAAGGTCTGGACTGTTCAGGCTGTACTCCTGGCCATATTCATTGATCAATGAAAAGCTTCTGACCATCATCCGTACACACCTCCTAAGTATTCATCTACTGATTCTGCAATCTGTTTCCCATCAAGAACCAGAACACTCTGGTTTGAGAAGTTGATCACCGGCTTATCGCTGCTCCCTGCTACTCCCTGGATTGCTGCCATGTCTGCCGCAAGGACCTTCATCTGGTCTGTAATCAGGTTCCGGTTGTCCTGGATACCCTTGGCCAGCCCCTGCATCATGTGCGGCATCCACTCCTCATAGTAGCGGAGCGGCCCTTTCTCGGGACGGGTAAAGTGCATGTAATCCGATACCGTTTCTGCCACATCTTCACAGGCATCCTCCAACTCGCGCATTTTGTCCTTGATGCCCTGGATAAAGTTATCCATCATGTCATGGGACCATGTTGTTGCCATCGGGATCAAATCTGTGATATGCTTTACCGCCGGATCAAAACCGGCCTTTACGGTTGGCTCCAGGTTCTTCAGTTCTGCGTCAACTCCAGCCACCAGCTGGTTCATGGCATTGATTGTATCTGCTTTCATGGTCTGGGTTTCGGTCCGGCTGAGTGTCTTTACAGCACGAAGGACTGTTTCTGTCAGGGCCTTGATGCCCTCCATGGTAGTCTTGTGTTTAGTTTCTATTGCATCCCATTTAGCCGCCCAGTCCGTATTGATTGCGTCTGTCTCTGTTGCAAATGATGATTTCATGGTCCCCAGCTGGGTAGTGGCCCCCAGGCCGATCCCCGCAAGGCTTGTGTTGATCGTGGATACCAGATTGGTTGCCCAGGTGCTCCAGGATGTGCTCATGGTTGTCTGGTATGTCTGTGTGGTTGTGTCGGACTGCTGGAGTTGAGTTTCCAAGGTGGATGTTGCTGCTTCTGTTACCTGGGTTACGGCATCTGTTACCTGCCCTATTTCCAGTGCGATTCCATCCGCAAAACCTTGTGTAAAATACTGTCCAGCTTCCGTGGTCACCTCTGATGGAGAATGGATTGCAAGCAATGTTCGGATCGTACTGATTGCATTATCAGCTATCTGTCCAGCTGTTTCCTCAACCGTTCCCATGTTTACTTGCATACCATCACTAAATCCTTGGGCCGTCATCTCACCTGCAACCTTATAGGACTGCATAATGCTGGCTGCTGTAGATTCTGGCAGGGTCATTGACTGTGCAAATAATGCATTGGCTCGCTGCAACTCTTCATCGGTCATCTGCGTGAAGGTGCTGACATACCCGGCACCCTTTGGTCCCATTTCGGCCATCTTCTGAAGCAAGCCCTGATCCACTCCGCGTTCAGCCAGTATTCTTAAGTTTTCAGCCCACTGCTCCGTCCCATCCACCTGGGACTGCATGTTACTTAACAGATCATCCGTGGTTGTCTTTGCTTGACCATCAAATTTACTGAATATATCCATCTGGCCAGAGATTGTATCCCCCAGCTTATCCTGGATCTTCTGAAGTGCTTTCTGTGCGTCCTGCGCATTCTGTACTACTTCTCCGATTGCATCACCAGATGAATCCCGCAGCGATAGCAACGCTGTTTCAATTCCGCTGAATGTCTCAGCTGCCTTGGCAACCGTCTGCCCGATAGAACTTGTGATCGCGTCATCAATGCTCGCCTGGGTGCTATCCCATCCTTCTACAAAACCTTCCCCAGACATCTGTCCTATGTAGGCAAATTCGGTTGATGGGGAATGGATTCCCAGCCGGTTCCTGGCCGTATTTACCGCCTCTGTACACAGCTGTTGTATGGATGTTAATGCCCTGGCCTTTCCCGCTATAACACCTCCTGAAAGCCCGGCCGGTATCTGTTGGCCAATACCGGAGAACACCTCCGTAGACAGTCCCGTCTCAGCAGTTGATACCATTTCGGCGGATACTTCCGTTACGGCCCCTACAACGCTCTCAGACCCCTTTTCGATGCCTCCCTTTAGGCCACCGTCAACACCTTTCTCACCGACTTCCTCAGTAACCTTTGATGTTCCAGAACTAATCTTGTATTCTTTCTTAAATCCATCTATGGTATCTTTGGCAAGGTCTGTGGCAGAATCTACAACGTCCTTAGTTCCACCCTTTACACCTTTTGCGGCTGCACCTGCGATGTTTCCTCCAGCGTTTTCCATTTCTCCAGCTTTTTCACTTACTGCTTTGGCTGCATTAGATGCAGAGATTCCGGAAATAATTGTCAATACAGCAAGTTCTACCTCTGCCTTTTTCTCCAACTTTTCCAAGTTCGATATATATTCAGAGGAAAAATTCGCAGATCCATCAGCTAACGCCTGTTTTGCATTAGCCAATTCCGTTTTGATTGTCTCATGCTGTGCCTGTAGACTTTCTTTCGTTGCATTTTCTGTTGTTCTAAAATCATGCTGCAATAGCAATAATGAATCGGAAATTTTCTCCTGGTCGCCAGATATAATAGCAGAACTAACGCCTTCATAGTTCTTAATTAAAACATTGTATCTATCAAGTTCTTCTTGCGCATCCGCCACTGTCTGGTTATTTCTGTCCATCAGCTCCCCGAAGCCTTCAGTTGCTTCTCCGGAGGCAATTAACTGATCCTGAAGATCATAAAGCTGCTGCCTTAATGTATCATTGGTACCATCCTTTGCATACTCCTCCATCAAGCTGTTATACTCAGCTTGTAATCGCTTTTCTTCTGCAAGAGCACTATTGTAATCCTCTGTTGCATCTTGACTATGCTGCACGGCTTCTGTTAATTCGCTTTGCGCTATCTCTCGATTCTTAACAGCTTCAGAAAACTCCTCCTGATATGCTTTCCAGATAGCTTCTGCCCTCTGTTTCTCGATCAGGTTGTCAATCTCACTTTGAATCCCTTTGTAGCCTTCTATCACGTCTCCGTTTAGTTCAATCTCTGTACCCAATGCTTCATTTAATGTAGTTACGATAAATGCAGCTCTATCTTCATTACCTTTTAGAACCTTTCCGTTCTCATCTGTTATGCGCTGAAGCTCCTCCCACAAATCACTTTCGTATTGTGTTTGGGAATCAATATCCAAAACCGCATCCTGCCTGCGTTGCGATAACTCATCATAGGCATCACGCATGGCATAAATTCTCTCTGCGTTCTCCTTTTCTGCATCCGAAAGCTCCCATACTTTTTTCTCGTAACTGTTTGCATTGTCCTTGGCTATTATAAATGCACTTGCTACACCGGAAATCGCCAACACTGTTAAAAACAGTGGCCCCCCGCTCGCAGATAGTGCTGTCAACGCCCCTGATATAGCTGGTATTATTTTCAGGAGAGCACCGATTCCAGTAGAAAGTTTACCAATAGTTATAAGCAATGGTCCAATTGCCGCTGCGATCAATCCCACTGTTACAACCATTTCTTTCTGGGACTCATCCAACTGATTTAACCAGTCCGTCCACTCCTGAATTTTGGATACAAGTGCCCTTATTTTGGGGATCAATGCGTCTCCAATACTTATAGCAGCCTCCTGTAACTGGCTCTTAAGGATCGTAAGCTGCCCGTTTAGGTTATCCTGCATTGTCTCCGACATACTCTTTGCCGCACCATTAGAGTTGGCAATAGCGTCCGACAGTTTATTGTAATCCTCCTCGCTGGCATTAATAATGGCCAGCATGCCGGACATAGCCTCTTTACCAAACAGGGTGGCGGCATAAGCTGACTGCTGCTCCTGGGTAAGTCCCTCAATGGCCTGGGTCCCTAATGCAAGGGCAAGGTTCTGGGCAACCTGGGCCCTATTGGTCTTTTTGGTAACTTTAACACCAAGCTTATCCTGGGCCATCTTCTTGAATTGGGCCTCGGACATGTCCTTGACCTGTTCCTGCCCGGCATACATGGCAAGCTGGAAATACTTCTCCTCTTCGGTCAGTCCTTTGAGCGAATCTCCATATCCATCCGCCACGGCCTGCTGCTCCAAGGTGGCCAGACGCTGCGCTTTCTGTTCTTCCGTAGTAACCGCGAAGGACTCTCTCAGGATTTTCAGGGTTTCATCCAGGGATTTCATGGACCCGTCCTCGTTGGCAATCTCTATCCCCAGTTCATTCATTACCCCTTCCATGTCTTCTGTAGGTTTTACCATGTTGGTAATGGCTCCCCGCAGCTGGGTACCGGCCTGGCTGGCCTTGATGCCGCTGTTGGCCATCAGTCCTACGGCCAGGGCAGTGTCCTCCATGGAGTATCCCAAGGATCCGCAGACGGGCGCAACATACTTAAATGTCTCACCCATCATCTCAACGTTGGTATTGGCATTACTAGATGCCGCAGCCATGACATCAGCCAGACGACCGGCATCCGCTGCCGTATACCCCATACCTGTCAGTGCATCAGTTACAATGTCAGATGTGGTTGCCAGATCTGCACCAGATGCAGCTGCAAGGTCCATGATACCGCTGATACCGTTTAGCATGTCATCCGTTTTCCACCCGGCCATTGCCATATAAGACATGGCGTCTGCGGCCTCAGATGCACTAAACTTGGTTTCTGCACCCATCTCCCTGGCCTTATCCCGCAGCTTATCAAAATCTTCGCCTGTGGCTCCGCTGATGGCTGATACATTGGACATTGATTCGTCAAAGTCTGCTGTAGTCTTGATCGCTGCCGCCCCAATACCGCCTACTGCGACAGAGATAGGCAGCAGTTTCTTTCCTACGCCTTCAATTTTCTGTCCGGCTGCTTGGAATTTATCCCCCACCGCACTGATCTGCTGCAGGGTTGCATTGGCTTTTCCCGCCTGATCCTCCAGGGATTTAAGCTGCTGTTCTGTCTCTATGATTTCTCTCTGCAATGCATCATACTGTTCCGGGGAAACTGGATTCCCGAACTCATCAGAAACTTCCTTCGCAGATTTTTGAAGGGTCCGGAGTTCTTTTGATGTCTGCTTAATTTCTTCCTGTATGGCATCATATTTTTCCTGAGAGATTTCTCCATTTGCCAGCTGTTCATCCGCATCTTTTGATTGAGCCTTTAAATCCACCAGTTTCTTTTTGGTTTCATCAATCTGCTTCTTAATCGGATCATATTTCGTTTTCCATGCATCATAATTTGATGCTGATTCTGCGGTCTGCTTATTAGCCTCTTTCAAGGTATCCAATTTTCCCTTGGTTTCTTGGACTGCATCTGCCAGCAGTTTCTGCTTCTGCCGCAGCAGTTCCGTATTGGATGGATCAAGCTTTAAAAGCCGTTCTACATCCTTGAGCGCGGACTGAGTGCTGCTAATCTCTTTGTTTACACCGCTTAATGCTTTGTTTAGTCCGGTGGTATCTCCACCGATTTCGATTGTGATTCCTTTTATGCGGTCTGCCATGATACCACCTCCTAAAACCTGTCAAAATCACTCTGTGTTGCCATATCCGGATACTTATAGCTGTCGTTCTGGGACTCTGTAAACATATCCAGTACCATACCGATTGTTAGCAGATCAAGGTTGCTGATCGGCACGCCCAGCTGAGCCGCCCGGAGCATAAAGAGCGGCGTTGTCATTTCGCGGCTGCTCGGCTTCGTTTTTTTTTGGCTGCCACATCAGTACCGATATTGAGGTGCCATAAGTCAAGAAGCTGTGGCATCACCGTGTAGATCGAAAATGTATCAAACTGGTCCAGCCACTCCTCTGGTGTACCTGGCTGCTTCGGATCCGCATGCAGTGCCATTATGTAGGCCACATTCTCAAACAATTCCAGATCACTGATTGGAATATCTCCTGTTGCGGCCTCTGCCCCCACAATGGTCCCCAGCCTCATCAGATCTCGGAAGATATCCCGTCCAAACCGGGACCGGTACAGCCTTGGGACGGCTGCTGATGCCTTAAATGGCACCAGTTTACCGTCAATCTCTATTTCCTTTTTAATCATGATGTCCCTCCATTATGCCGATGGGTTAGATGCAGATGTCTCATAGACCGTCTGATACCAGCTGTTGTAAGTAGCCTCATCCGTTGTGTCCCCGGTCTTGGCCTTAATCCTTCCATCGGCCAAAGGCGTTGCGGAAATGGTCAGGGTTTCAGTGACCGGCTCAATCGATTCCTCCTTAGTCTGAGATTCAATAGATGGCCTGGTTGCTGCACAGTTATACAGCACATGCCTGATTGCTTTCTCATCTCCATCAAACTCAAACAGCAGCGCAAAAGCTTTCTGCTTTGCATCGGAGTTTTCCACCAGCACCTTCTTACTGTCCAGTGTCTCCCCCAGGACATCGGTCCTGAAGCTCTCTGGCAGCAGCGCCACCTCCAGATCACCCTCGTATCCGTTATTAGCTGCGGATTTGTAATATACAATCCCATCCGCATAAAACGGTGAGATATCTCCCTGCGCATCAAGGGACAGGGAGACAGATCCACGGATGGCAATTGGCGTACCATACGTAATTGCTCCGTTTTCTCCTTCTTCAATCACTGCGTAATGTGTGTTCTTAAGGTTGTACTTCACTTTGTTCATTGATTAATACCTCCATTTCGTATAAGACCTCATACATCTGCTCGGATGTGAGGTAACTTTCAGTTTTCTCATAAAAAAAGCCATGCTCTTTTAGCACAGCTTCCACTTTCTTTTCGGTTTCCAGATCCTTTTTCTCGGTGTAAAGTTCGATATCCAGTTGGTTTATGCCCTGATAAACAATCCCGTCAGCAGAAAAGTTATCAGTTCCTGGATACAGATACACCAGATAGGGCTTAGCCGGTTCCTGTCCTTCCTCAAAGTGGTGATATGCCACCGGCAGGCCAATGGACTTTACCATCTTAAATACTTCCTGCTCTGTCATCTTGATAACCTCGCTTTCAGGCGTTTCTCATAATTTTCTGCGGCGCTCTTTTCAACCTTGGAAATATGTGGCTTTCCCTCAACTCTCCCGCCTCCACGTTTTGCATGTCCTTTTTCCAGCAGATGAGTAAGACCGGGTTTCTTCTTGTTGTAGATCCTGATCCCAATTGATACCGCATTTTCTTTTTCCACTTTTGATGCCCAGCCATCCTTATAGTGACCCTTTTTGCTGCCCGGCCCTTCTGGGGATGTCTGTTTGAGTTCCTTTACCGCCTCTTTAGCAACCGCTTTTGCCTCAGCCTTTGTGTCAGCAGCTATTTCTGATGCATATTCCTCCATCAGCTTTGCAACTTCTCCGGCCAAGGCGCCAATCTTAATTCCCGACATGATCACTCCTTTGCTGTTGCCCGGATCTTAATGGTTTCGTTTTTATACTGTACATTATCAATACTGGTGATGTTGTACTCTTTGCCGCGGTGGATTAACCGGTACTCTTTTGTATTCATAGCACTCAACAGGGGATGATAACGCATGACGAACATGATTGTGTTCTGGGCCTGTGTCTGCGCGGCCTCCCAGTACTCGGAGCCTGACAGGTTGTTCATGTAAGCATATCCCCTGTAATATTCTTCCCAGGCAGCGACCTGGTTTCCTATATCGTCCTCGGTATAACCGTTCTTCTCGATCATTACCGGCTCCCGGTATGCTCCTGCGTTCATCTGATCACCGCCTTACAAAAGGTTGACACAATACATCCCCAGGATGGTATCCACCACCCGGTTGACATTGTTCTTATCCACGGTCATCTGCCGGTTATCATACATATCGGAGACAAGCACCAAAACAGCGATCGTGATGTCCTCGTGGGTATCAATCGCTGCCTCGTCAAGACCGGTATAGCCTTTTACGTAATCCGTGGCTGCCTGGAGGAGTATCCCTAGATGCTGCCTGTCATCTGCTGTCAGGTAGGATTCCTCCGTCCGGATCTGCCGGCAGATGTCCTTAAGTGTTATCTCGCTTACCCTCATCCTTCACGCTCCTTCTCGGCGTCACAGGCTCTATGTACCCGGCTGCGGTAAGGTCATCCAGGATCTCCTGCGTCCTGATTTCCCTAACTTCACCAGCATACATGGATACGGTGCCAGAAAATGATTTCAGTGCCTTAACCTTCATCTCCTATCTCCTTATGCGGATGCCTTCATGACCAGTTTCGCAATCTTCTGCGCGTTCTCAACTTTGGAGTCAATCTCAATCCAGCCAACCACTCCGATTGCGTGCTGGGTGGCGAACTTTTCGCGCAGGACCTCAATGGACACATCCTCAGACAGTTTTACAGCCAGTCCAGACATATCTCCATAATAGATCGCAGTCTTTCCGGCTTCCATTGCGGGCATATTGGCTGAGGTGTAGACATCCTTCCCGAACAGTGTATAACCCCATCTTGCGGTTGCGTCCTTGTTCAGAATATAATTTCCATCATTATCCTTCATCTTGCGTATGGCCGTCCTGGTAGCCTTATTCATGATCCATATGGCTCCAGCCTGGTAGACATCGGGGATCGCCTCCTGGACATCAATAAGATCATCCGTTGTGATGGCCGCGGACGCAGTAGCTGTAACGGTCAGTTTCACCGTGCTGAGTCCTGCAACCTTATCAGCGGTTCCGTGCAGCAGTTCCTTCTCAATCCACTTACTGATCGCTTCTGCCATTGCCGTTACCACAAAGGACACGATATCAAACTGGCTGTTATTGACCAAAGACTTGGACACCTTGGACAATGCCCCCGCCAGGAACCCCTTCAGCTCAATGCTGCCAAACTTTCCAGAGGTAGATTCCAGATCCTGAAATTCTGTAGCATAGGCCATTTCAATGGTCTGCGTATCCTCGTCATAGTAGGGGATGGACAGGGTGCCGCCCACGTTGTAACGGGTTGCCAACTGGTAGATCGGGCAGATATCCACCACTTTCTTGATGATTTTCTGCGCAATGGATGTCGGAATCACCGCCCCATTATCTCCGACTGTCAGGTTGACATCTGCTCTTTCCTGTATCACTTCTCCGCGGATATATGCTGCAAAGGCCCTCTCCTCCAGGTCATCCTGTTTCAGTTCTTCGTGCTTTTTTGTACTGGTGACATTCAGTTTCAGATCCCTGGCACGTTCCAGTTTCTCAATTGTTCCATCCAGGGCCTTGATCTGTTTGTCCAGATCATCAAACTTCTTATCCTCTTCTGGACTAAAAGCCCTCTTTTCTGTCTCCGCAGTGGATGTCAGGTCCTTCATCTGCTGGACCAAATCCGCCCGCTGCTCTGTGAGGGACTTTAAATCCTCTGCCCGGTACTGCATGTACTGTCTTACAACTGCTTTCTTTCTCATTCTGCTTTCTCCTTCTCTAATTCTTTGATTCTGTTGTGATATTTGCTCATATCAATGGTTTTCTGTGGTTCCTTAACTTCCACATAGTCCGCGCGTACTTCTAATGGCTCCGGCGTTAGGACTGTATCGCCCTCTGCCCTCACCTCAACGCTGGTTCCCTCATAGCATGGCTGCTTACGCTCATCTATAATGGATACCTCAACAAGGTCCATATCCTCCACGTATCTGCGTTCCAGGGCGTCATGGATATCCTCCTTGCTGGCATCCCGTTCGCGGAACCCGAATGACCAGCCTCTGAGTTTCTTTTTCCGGGCTTTTTCAATGACTTCCGGGTCCGTGACCTCCGCCCTGGCATGTAGGCCAATGCTGTCCTCATATAATTCCAAATTAGTGCTTGTGGATCCCAGGTTCCTGGTCTTGTCATGGTTCAGGAGCAGCTGCACTTCATTATGCTTGAGTGCCCGCTCAAAAACCCCTGGCACAATCTGCTCCACAAAACGCTTCCCAGTCTTACGGTCCCTCATGGGCCGTGAATCCCTGGCCACGGCATTGACATAACCTTCAATCACCACACTGTCTGCTCTGATCTCAATTCTCATCTATTGTTTCACCTTCTTTCTCTGCCGGCTCCTGTCCAAGCCCTCCTGTGGCATTCATATTTGGCATGTAAAATTGTTTTGTTTCAGGATCATATAGCACATCCTGTAAACCCAAGCGCACAAAATCCAGCCCCAGCGGCGGCAGGTTCTCTTTTAACCTAATTTCATCAATCTGCAAAAATCCATTCTTGCTGGCCGTCTCATAGGCTCTAAACCGCTTTTCAATGTCTCCCTTGGTCAACTCTGATGTATCGGCTGCAAAAAAATAGGACCCCTTCTCAGATTCAAGTAGCAGGTCCCGGTTCAGGGCACATTCAAACTCTTTCAGGATTGGATTTAGGCAGTACTGGACAAAGTTTGTCTTATCCTCTTCCGTGGATCCTCCATTGATCATGGCTGGGGGCATATTAAACAGCTTGCATATTTCATCACTGTTGGTCTTCTTGTTTTCATTCAGCTGCATTTCCACAGATGTGTTGCTGGCCTCCTGAAATTCCAGACCTTCATTTAGGATGACAACATTTTCTGTATTGTTCTGATAAAGCCGGTTCCAGGCTTTCCTTAAGGCACTCATTACTTCGTTTGTTAATTTCTTTGTGGATTTAATGAATCCCTTTTTGTTTCCACCTGTCTTTACCAGGGTCTTTTCAAACATTAACGAGTGGAACGCCACGCTCAGGACTTCACTGTTTTCATCCACGACACTTTTCCCAGAACGACCATCCTCCGTATTCCTAAGTATTTTCAGAAACTCGAAGGGCTTATATTTCGTCCCTTGGATCATGATGTCATAATCCTTGAATATGGGGTCGGATGTAAACATGAAGGAAATCTCAGATTCCTTGACATAGTGCAGGGATTTTATCCTGGTCCCGGTCCGGTTTATAAAGGCATATCCTCCCTTCCCGGTCAAATAATCCCTGGCCAGTGCCCGCTTAAACTGTACACCATCCAGGGCATCCCCGGTGTCATCATTCAGGAGCCGCGTCCTTTCGTCTTCCTTAACCTCTTCCAACTTCCCATCCACCAGTTTATACAGACGGACCGGGATTGTTGATACCGTTTCCGCGATCTTATTTACACAGGCCGCAAAGGCCGGTACATTCATGGCCTGATCCCTGGTCATACAGTCCGCTGCCAGTATGGTCCTTAATAACGCATCCTCGCTTGCCCCTGTTTCCGTCTTCTCCGGTTCTGGGTCTGCCCTCATCCTGAAGGGCCACATAAGCAATCACTCCTTTCGTTGTTGCGATATCGCAATCAGCATACCTGTACAAAAAAATCAATGTCATCAAAGATGATATCCTGCTGTAGCAGATAGACTGAGTTAATGGTGCTAACCACTCCATCCACCTTTCCGTTAGATTTCTTCTTGTTGATATATCGGTTCATGTTAGTATCATAGGTACACTTCGCATTCTCGAAGTTGGTTTCCAGCAGTCGGTTCTCCTCATAATGCCATTCTCGGTTTGCTACCTTCTCTGCCAGTAACTTGGTAGGCGGATGCAGCGTATCCGAATGCTGCCGGATCTCAACCGTGGTGTATTTCTTGTCCCACTTCTGGGCGCTTGACAGAGCATTATAGCGATCATATCCGATGGCATGGATAACCACACCTTTCGACTCTTCCAGGTTAAATACATAATCCTCGATCACTCCATAGTCCACCGTCATATCACCACAGGCAATGCAGGTTCCCGCGGCAATGGCTGCCCTATAATCAAACTTTTCAAATTCGCTTTTCTCATCAATTCGTCCCTCCGGTATAAATGTCATGGTATGGCTTAAAATTGCCCCGTCTTCCTCCGCCGACATAGTTACGGAGCAGTTATCGTTTGTCATTGCAAGGTCAACGCCTACATAAACTTCCCGGCCGGTCCAGTCAATGTGATCCGTTTTGCAAGCTTTTACCTGGTCAATCGGTATGTATGTCTCAGTCCCTGCGCCCTGATAGATGATGTTGCAATGTTTGGTCAGGAAGTTCTCGCGAAGCTTCTCACGGTTGATAGCCCTCTGCCGCTTCAGCAGTAATTCGTCCCATACTTCTGGCAACTCCAGAGCCAGCGGATTCCCGTGGGCCAGTATCAAATCATCCGTGGCCCAATCCTTGATATTATCTGGCTCGTATAGCAGCGCAAAGACAGTTTCATCATCAATCAGGCCGTCCAGGATCTTTTTGGCATTGTCTACCTCGTCTTCCAGCGGATTATCTGCTGTCGGATATTTAGTAGAAATGATAAATCCCAGTTTATTCCTGATGAGTAGCTGACCGGAGCGCATGGCCTCCACCGGGTAGGACGTGGGCAGGGCCCCTACCTCATCTGCAATAAATACATTCGGCTCTTTACCATCCATCCTGCTGGTGGAGTAATTAAGCGGCGTGTATTTGGTTTTGGTCGGGTTATGCAGGATGTAATCCCGCAGGACCTTAAACTCATTCTCCTCAAATACCTCTGTGTTGGTAGCCAACAGCGGCTCCAGGGCCTCCTTGATTTCCCTGGCCAGCGCACCATCCGGCGCGACTGAAAAGAACCGGGAATACGCAGGCTCCAGGTAAAAAAGCAAAATAAAAAGAACAGCAACAACAAATGTCTTGCCATTCTTTCTGCAAATCTCCAAAACTGCCGTCTGATACCGGCGCATCCGCTTATCTTTCCGGTGGACCGTACAGAGGACTGCCGTGATCAGCAGCCACTGATATCCTGCCAATGCTGAATAGATGGACTTGCCAGCCTTGGGTCCCTTGGCCATCTTGATCACCTTGAGGATTTTATAAATCTTATCCAGCAGGTTCTCGTTGATGATATATTTCTTGTTCTCCCCTTTGTACGTCCGCAAAAAGTCCGTGCACTGTAGGATCACATACCGCGGCGCCTTGATTTCTCCCCGGCATACCCCCTCAGCATATGCGACCGCCGGGTGTTTAACCTTCGTCATCCTCATCCTCGTTGATTAGATCCATGATGGTCTTTTTCTTCTCGCCCGGTTTAACCTTTGCAATGGAGAGTTTTGCCCGGCTCTGAGGGGATAGGCATAGTTCATTGCAGCACCGAAAGTATTCCTTTGATGCTTCGGATCGGGCCTGCCGGAAGGCATTCTCAAACAATATGTCTTTGTCATCGTTTGCTTTCCGGTCCAGCTCCTGGATACGATCCACGGCAATGGCTGTCTGAGCCAGGATGAACAGGTCAAGGTTTCCCAGGATGTCCGCCTCCTGAAGTTCTCCCATGATGTAGTTGAATATCTCCATCTGGGATTCCGTTAGGTACAGAGGAGGCACCAACTTGTCATTCTTCCCACGCAGTTTGTCCTCAATTTCAAGGCGCTGTGCCTCATCTTCTTTTTTGATTGTGCCAGTCTTTACCCTGGCTGATTTTGCTGGCCTTGCCATCCTATCACCCCTTCCCTTTTTGTATTATTTAAATAGTTCATCATAAGCAGTGTCTGGCCAACTTTCATCTATGACAACAGAATTATATTTTTCAAAAATAGCCTTATCTTCATGATTATCATAAAATGTTCTAGCTGCACTACATATAAAGAAACACAAACCAAATGCATCTAAATCAATAAATCTTTTTCCATCTTTTTCACAATACGAATAATGTATGTTTGGACACCCATATACTTTGTCTACATGCAATCTAAATCCATCAATAAGCAATTTTTTGTCTCTATCCTTTAGTTCAAAATTACCCTCGTGAAGAAGTGCACAACGTAAAGCATAGCATAGTGCTCCATCAAATTGGAACGCTGGAGCATCCTCATGATTAATATAATATAAAGGTCTTACATGATTGTCATACCACGTCTTATACTGTCTTGCCCCCTGCCTATCCCCTTCGTCATTCACAAAATCCGGATATTCAATCTGTCCACAGATATCTGGCAAAGTCAGTGCTAAAGAAAGTGCTGGAAGATAGCACTCACATTCAATTGCTTTTTTTATTGAACCTATTTTTTTAATCACTTTTCACCCTCACCTTCTTCAAATATAATGTTAGTGTATCGGTTAAAGGGCACAAAATCAATTAATTTTTGTTGCGAACAGTATTAAATTCCCTGAAATCTCCATTTCTAAGATTTTGTGTATTTAGAGGTGGGGCATCGGTGTCCAGAATTGTTTCTATTTTTCGCACAACTCCCCGGGGGGATACCTGCGCCACCAGCCTCACTGACGGCGGCAGGATGACAATGCCACATCCTATATACTCTGCTATGCAATCCCTCAAGCTCTCTACAACCGCCGCAGGGAGCCTTCTGTCCAACTCAAACACCAGGATCCCTTTGCCACCCTTCAGTTCATGCACCTCACTGCATTCAATCATTCCCCCTGCTTCATTATCGATCCAGAACTTCATTGCTCTTCCTCCTGTTCATCTATAATCTTCTTTACCACATCGTACGGTATCTCACCACTCTCACACATCTCATGATGCATCCCGCACACGGTCAGCAGGTTGTCATCATCCAGACGCTTCTCATAGTCTGCCTCTATCGGTATGGCATGATGGACGGACAGGTTCTCATAGTTGTACTGCCGGTCTGTGCCATATAGGTTGCGGATACATATCTGGCATAGGCCCTTATCCCTGTGCCTTATCTGTTCCCGCTTCTCTCTCCACTTCCTGGAACTTCGGAACCGGTCTACGTATGTCATCTTCTTTTGCGGTGGTGGCTTCTTCCCACAGTCATAATGGGTGTCATGAATACGGCCACACCATTTACATGATTTAAGCAACTTAACACCCATCTTTCACGGCATAAGGAAAGGCACCCGGCAAGGATGCCCTGCTGTTAATGTAAGACCCCAGGCCCGAAGGACACTGGGGTACGTTCTTGTTGTAATGCCGGACGTGGGAATTTCGGGACCTTGCGATCCGCTCCAAACCCGGCTTGCTGCGCAGTGCCTGACGTACTTATCATGTACCGGCGATTCAGCCGCCAGGCTGTTACACCTGGCAACCGCTATTTGAATGGGGGAGGATGCTTCTGCCCTCTGGCTTCCGCATGATAACA